>JAFAZB010000514.1 GCA_019240015.1 Solirubrobacterales bacterium | reverse complement strand
CAAGCGGCGCGAGGAGATCGCACGCGAGAAGGGCGATGCGCAGGACGTCAACTTCGGCTCTCAGATCCGCTCCTACGTGCTGCACCCCTACACGATGGTCAAGGACCACCGCACCGACCATGAGATCGGCGACGCCAATCGCGTGCTGGACGGGGACTTGGACGGCTTCGTACGGGCGTATCTGCTGAAAGCCGCGAAGTGAGCGCCCGGCCCGGCGAGCAGCCGACGGCCCCGTACCTGGAGGCGGTCGTCTCCTACGGCTTCCGGGGCTCGACCCGGTTCCACGTTCCCGGTCACAAGGGTGGCGAGGGGGCCGACCCCGGACTGCGCAGCGCGCTCGGCGACCGCGCGCTGGCGCTCGACGTCTCGCAGGACATCGAGGGGATCGACGTCGGAGCAGCGCCGACGCCCTACGAGCGCGCCGAGCGGCTGGCAGCGGCCGCCTATGGCGCCGATCGAACCTGGTTTCTCACCAACGGCGCCACGCAGGGCAACCATGCGCTGTGCCTCGCGCTGGCGGGACCCCACGCCCACGTGTTGATCCAGCGCAACTCGCACGCGAGCGTGATCGACGGCCTGGTGCTGAGCGGCGGCATGGCCAGTTTCCTGCCGCCCGAGTACGACGCCGAGCTGGGGATGGCGCACGGGGTCGCGCCGGAGGCGCTGGCCGCCGCGCTGGCGCGCTCGCCGGAGGTCGGCGCAGCGTTCATCGTCTCGCCGACCTACTACGGGATGGCCGCCGACGTGCGCAGCTGTGCGCAAGCCGCCCACGCCGCGGGCGCGGCGCTGATCGTGGACAACGCCTGGGGCTCGCACTTCGGCTTTCATCCCGCGCTGCCCCCTTCGCCGCTGCGAGAGGGGGCCGACGCGGTGCTCGCCTCGACCCACAAGATCGTCGGTAGCCTGACGCAGTCCGCGATGCTGCACGTGGCGCGCGACGGGATCGTCGACCCGGATGCCGTCGCGCGAGCCGTCCGGGTGGTCCGCTCGACTAGCCCCAGCTCGCTGCTGCTAGCGTCGCTGGACAGCGCTCGCCGGCAGCTCGCGGTGCACGGCGAGGCGCTGCTCGAACGGACGCTCGCCGCGTCGGCGCGGGCACGGGCGGCGATCGAGGCGGTGCCGGGCTGCACGGTGGTGGGGGAGAAGATGGTCGGCAGGCCGGGCGTCGCCGGCTGGGATCCGCTGCGGATCGTGGTCGACGTCCGCGGCACGGGCTGTACCGGCTATGAGGTCGCGGCGGCGCTGCGCGCGGCGTACGACATCTACGTGGAGCTCGCGACCCACGCGACGCTGGTGCTGGTGCTGGGTCTGGGGCAGCCGGTGGAGCCGCTCGAGCGCTTCGCCCACGACTTCGCGGAGACCGTGCGGCGGATCTCCCGGCCGGGGAGGGGGCCGGTGATCGCGCGGCCGCCGGTGGCGCTCGAGCACCAGACGGTCGTCCCGATCCGCGAGGCGTTCCTCGGGGCGGGCGAGCCGATCCCGGTGCGTGAGGCGATCGGCCGGATCTCGTGCGAGTCGATCGCGGGCTATCCGCCGGGAGTGCCGGCGCTGCTGCCCGGAGAGCGGGTCACGGGCGAGGTCGTGGACTACCTGCGCGCGCTGACGGCCGCCGGCGCGCGCCTGCACGGAGCGTCCGACCCGAGCTTCACGACGCTGCGGGTGCTGGTCTCCTCACGGCAATAGCCGCTCGCCGCGACGGTGGGTGGCGACCCGCCAGTTCTCCCGCACTTCGGCCGCGATCCAGTCGGGCAGGTCGAGCGCGAGCTGGTCGGAGATCGCGATCGCGTAGTGCTCGTAGCTCGAGCGCAGCTTGTCGAGCGTCGCGAGCGCGTCATCGTCGCCGTCGACGTGCAGCCCGCTTCCCTCCAGCCGGGAGCGGAGCTCGGACAGCGCCTGGCGGCTCAGCCGCTCGCGACCCGAGTGCTCGCTGGTGCGGCGCAGCCGGCGCGTGCTGAACGCGTAGGCGAGGTCCGCGAGCGCGTGGCGGCCGATCCGGAAGGTCAGCTCAGCCGCCTCGATCGACTCCTCGGGGCCGTAGGCAATCGCGTACGCGCACGAGTCGACCACGGTGGTGAGCGCCGCGAGCCAGTTCTGGTTGACGTGCTGGGAGCGGAAGTAGCCGAGGATCGGATAGGAGAGATGGGTCTCCATCAGCTCGGCGGTCCACGTCTCCCATTCGCGCAGGTACTCGTCGAGCTCGCTCCAGCCGCCGCGCAGCCCCGAGCGCTCCAGCAGCGCCCCGGCGCTCGGCGGCGAGCCCGCCCTGGGATCCAGGCGGGAGACCGCTGTCTCCCGGCGCGAGAAGGCCTGAAACAGCGCCGGCAGGTAGCCGATCGCGATCGCCAGGAACCCCAACCCGCACGCCGCCTCGGCGACCTGCATCGGCTTCCCCAGGCCCCCGCTCGGGAGCGACGGCGTCGAGGCCGAGAAGAACGCCCCCGCGCTGAAGTACAGGTCGTCTGCGAACCCGGCGGGATGAAGTCCGCCAAGGCGCGAGGAGTTGGCCCACTGGAGCCCCGAGAAGCACACGATCACGCCGGCGCTGAGCAAGCCCAGGATCGTGAGCAGCCCGAGGGGGCCGAACACGCCGAGCATCGTGTCGCGCGAGACCGGGGGCAGGCGGTCGGCGATCGCGCGCCACGGCACCCACAGGCTGCGCAGCAGCCCCCGCGCGATCCGCGGGTCTCGCTTGACCCGCCGCGGCAGCAGAAACACGACGAAGAACTCGGCCAGCAGGACCGCCATCGCGGCCACGGAGGCGATCGCGGCGATCACGCGCATCTCGCGAGAGGGTGCCAGGTATGACGACGCGCGGGCTTGCGCAGCGCCGCAAGCCCGCGCGTCAGCTCATTGCACGACGATCGTGCCCCGCATGAACGGGTGGATCAGGCAGATGTAGTGGTAAGTCCCCGTTTGCAGGAACTTGATCTTGTTGAACACGGGGTTCGACGTGGTCGGGTCCTCGTCGAGCACGCCGGTGTTGGCGAACCCGTTCCCGTGCGAGGTCGCGCTCTGCTGCACGGGGCCGGACATCGGCGGATCGCTCGGGTACCAGACCTGCTGCTTGGGCGCTGGGCTGGTGATCGAGTTGGCGAGCGTCGTCAGGTAGCCGACCGGGCCGAAGGTCGCCGTGTGGGCCTCGCGCGAGTCGGGCGTCATCGTGAACGTGACCACGGCGCCCTTGTGCACGTGCAGGGTGGCGGGGAACATCGTGTAGTCCTCGACCCCGCCGGGGCCGGCCGAGCCGACGTCGACCTCGTTGGCGGGCGGCTTGACCTTGGCGGCCTTCTTGACCGCCGCGAACGCGGCCAGCTGCTGCTTGGTCGCGGCCGCGGCGTCCTGCGCGGCCGATGGGATCGACTTGCCGGTGGCGCGCACGACGACGTAGCCGACCATGCCCGGATGCACGTCGCAGAAGTACTTGTAGGTGCCAGGCTTGGTGAACTTGACCGTCAGCTTCGAGGCGGTGATCCCCGAGTCGATCCTGCTGGTGCCGTCGTAGGTGCTGCCGCCGATCTTGCTGAACAGCGCCGGGTTGATGCCCAGGCTTGGCCTCACGCCGTTGAACCAGAAGGGAACTCCGGCGGCGTCATTGGCGCCGGTGACGAGCGGACCGGGGACGATCAGCGGCAGATCCTTGCCGGTGGTGCCGGGGAGGTCGATGTCGTGGAAGCCGTTGATCACGAACTTGACCGAATCGCCCTGGTTGATCGTCACGCGCTGGAGGAAGAAGGCGTTGACGTCGGGGGCGTATTTCTTCAGGAACGCCTTGCCCAGCACTTTCTTCGCGAGGCCGTTGCCCGGCGGTCCTGCGGACACGGTCTTGGTCAGCGCGCTGGCGCTTGCGGGCAGCGCGATCGCCAGGATGGCAGCGCTGCACAGGGTCAGGACCCCAATTCTCCGGTGCATCAGTTCCCCCGAGTTCGTTGGCGAGCGCACCCTAC
>JAFAZB010000153.1 GCA_019240015.1 Solirubrobacterales bacterium | reverse complement strand
TGCGCTCGAGGCGCCAGAGCGATGACCAGCGGACTAACCCCCCGGCAAGGCACGACCTGTGTGCGATTTCGATCGTCGGCCGGGGCGCAGGCGACGCGTATCCGCCCCCGGGCCGGCACGGAAGAAGTCCCGCAGCGCCACAGCCCCGCCAACCTCACAAATTACCGTCCTCCTATCGTTCTCTACATATGCGCGCGCTGTCTCGGTCCCGTCTGGTCTGGCTCGCGCTCGCGGTGGTGTACGTGGCGTGGGGCTCGACTTATGTGGGGATGCGGATCATGGATGAGACCGTGCCGCCACTGGCCGGCGCCGCGCTCAGGTATCTGTCCGCGGGGCTCGCGATGTACGGATTGCTGGCCCTACGGCGTGGACGAGCACCGCGGATCGCGGGTCGTGAGCTCGCCTCGGTCGCGGTGGTCGGCATCCTGCTGCTGGTCGGCGGCAACGGGCTGGTCTCCTACGCGGAGCGACACGTGCCCGCTGGACTCGCGGCGCTGGTGGTGGCGTCGGTACCGCTGTGGCTGCTGTTGCTAGCGGTCCTCACCCGGGACCGTCCCGGGCGGGCGACGCTGGCGGGCCTCGCGACCGGGTTTCTCGGCGTCGCGCTGCTGGTCCTCCGTGGCGGCGGCGAGCACGGCGTGAGCATCCCGCAGCTGCTGATCGTGCTGGGCGCGTCGGTGTCTTGGGCGGTGGGCTCGTGGGCCGCGGCGCGGCTGCCGATGCCCGCCGACACGGCGGGTGCGACGGCGATCGAGATGCTGATCGGCGGCGGTGTACTGGCCGTGCTCGGGCCGGTCACCGGCGAGCATTGGAGCACGGTCGCCACCAGCGCATCGGCGGCGTCGCTGCTGGCGATCGCCTATCTGGCGGTGTTCGGGTCGATCCTCGCGTTCACCGCATACGGCTGGCTGCTCCAACACGCCCCGATCTCGAAGGTGTCGACCTACGCGTACGTCAACCCGGTCGTCGCGGTGGCGCTCGGTGCGGTGCTGCTGGGCGAGCAGATCACATTCACAACGGCGCTCGGCGGCGCAATCATCCTCGCGGCGGTCGCGGCGGTGATCCGCGACGAAGGCAGGATTGCGCCGTCGCCTGCGCCTGAAACGGTGCCGGATTCGCACGCGCAGATCGACAAGAAGGGCTGCACTGGATGGCTGGCCCCCGCCCAGGGCCGGCGCTAGCGTCCGGCCCAGTCCTTCTGGAAGCGAGGAGCAGCGATGGGCGAGGTCGATCTGCTGGCGCTGTACTGGACGGTGTCCGGGCCCGCCGAGGTCCACGTGGGGCGGGAGTGGAGCACGTTCGAGTGGCGAGACCGCTGCGCGCAAGCGGCCCGAGTGGGCTTCCGAGGCCTGGGTCTGTGGCATGCGGACATCGAGCACCAGCTGGAGACCCGCAGCCTGAAGGAGATGCGGCAGATCTTCGACGACGCCGGGCTGGAGTACCTGCAGGTGGAGTTCCTGGCCGACTTCTTCGTGGCGCAGGGCGAGCCGGCGCGGGCGGAGTCGGACCAGCGGCGCAAGCTGCTGTTCGAGACCGCCGCCGCGTTCGACGCCCACCACATCAAGGTCGGCAACATTCCGGGGACGCCGTGTGAGCTGGACAGGCTGACTGAGGCATTCGCCGAGCTGTGCGAGGACGCCGCCCGCCACACCGACGCCAAGGTCGCCTACGAGTTCATGCCGTTCGACGTCAACGTCGACTCGCTCGAGAAGGCGCTGGCGCTGGCGGAGGGCGCCGGGCAGCCCAACGGCGGACTGGCGATCGACACGTGGCACATGGCCAAGCTCGGGATCGCCCCCGAGCAGCTGCGCCACGTCCCGCTTCGGTATCTGAGCTGGGTCGAGCTATCCGACGGCCAGCTCGAGAACATGCCCGACCCGGTTGACGAGACCGTGAACCATCGTCGCCTGCCCGGCGAGGGCGAGTTCGAGATCCCCGCATACGTGGAGGTATGCCAGGAGGTCGGCTACCCGGGGCCGTGGGGAGTCGAGGTGCTGTCCGCCGAGCTGCGCAGCCTGCCGATCGAAGAGGAGTTTCAACGTGCGTACGACACGACTGTCGCGCAGTTCAGCGCGGGAGTCACATAGGAGGTGACATGAAGGAGCTTGACAGCGACCGGCTGGTGTGGATGTTCACGCAGATGGCCAGGATCCGCGAGTTCGAGGAGAGCGTCAAACGGACGTTCGAGGAGCACCCCGGTGTGATCCGGGGCCACACGCACTTGGCCGACGGCGCCGAGGCGTCGATCGTAGGCTCGCTGGCGACGATGGAGCCTGGCGATCAGGTGATGACCACTTATCGCTGTCACGGCTACCCGCTCGTGCTGGGCACCGACCCCAACGCGATGATGGCCGAGATCTACGGACGCAAGACCGGGCTCTGCAAGGGCTACGGCGGCTCGATGCACCTAACCGACGTGGAGCGGGGATTCCTGGGCACCTCCGGAATCGTGGCCCAGGGCATCCCCCAGGCGACCGGCGCCGCATACGCCGCGCAGATCCGCAAGGAGGGCCAAGTCGTGTTGTGCTTCTTCGGCGACGGCGCGTCCAAGCAGGGCGCGTTCTCCGAGTCGCTGAACGTGGCTTCCCTGTGGAAGCTCCCGATCGTGTACGTGATGGAGAACAACTCCTACAACGTCGTCACGCGGGTCGAGCAGGAGGACGCCAACGCGGCGGCCGGCGAGCCGCTGGCGGTTAAGGCCAAGGCTTTCTCGATGCCCGGTATGACAGTCGACGGCGGCGACCCGATTGAGGTCTACAACGCCGTCGGCGAGGCCGGCCAGCGGGCCCGCTCAGGGGGCGGGCCGACGCTGGTCGAGTCACGTGTCTACCGGCTGAGCGCCCACGGGAACATCATCGCGCCGCCCGGCGTGCCGCTGCACTTTCCCGAGCACGAGGCGATCGAGGTGTTCGGTAACCCCGAGGAATACGAGGCGGCCAAGCGCGGCGACCCGGTGCCCAGGTTCCGGGGCAAGCTGGTCCAGGACGGGGTCCTGTCCGCCGAGCAGGCCGACCAGGTGATGGAGGAGGCCCGCAACGAGATGCGTGCGGCCGTGGAGTTCGGCGTCGAGAGT
>JAFAZB010000075.1 GCA_019240015.1 Solirubrobacterales bacterium | reverse complement strand
CGCCCGACGGTCCCAGCCACTGGAACCCGCTCGCTCACGGCAACCCCACCGAGCTCAAGGACAAGCTGATCGCGACCGAGCGGTTCACCGAGCCCCACTACCAGCGCGCCGCCGAGCGCTACATCCAGACCGCCCTGCAGGTTCTGCGAGCGGCCCATCCAAGCAGGCCGCCGCAGCTCGAGGAGCTGGTCGGCGCGATGGAGCCGCGCCGCCTCTCCGGGCTGCTGCGGCACCTGCGCCGGCCGGCCGCCGAGCGGGTCCAGGACTACCTGGCGAGCCTCACCCCCGACCAGCACAGCGCGATCCGGGGGCTGGGAACTCGCCTCGCGCTGGTGAGCGAGTCGCACACCAGGCGCTATCTGTCGGACGCGGGCGCGGGCGACGGCGGCGCAGCCGGCCGGGGCGCGATCGATCTTCGGGCCGCGCTGGCCGGCGAGCAGGTCGTGCTGTTCAGCCTCAACGCCGGCACCTACGGTCAGCTCTCGGCGCAGCTGGGGACGCTCGCGATCCAGGATCTGGTGAGCGCCGTCGGCGAGCGATTGCGAGCAGGCGAGCGATCGCCGGACGGCGCCGGCGCGGGGATCGAGGCGGGGCGGGGAGCCGGTGACGGAGGTCGTCGACCACCGGCGATCATCGCGATCGACGAGTTCTCGGCGCTCGGGAGCGACAACGTGATCGCGCTGCTGGCCCGCGCCCGTGAGGCGGGGGTCAGCGTGCTGCTGTGCACCCAGGAGCTGGCCGACCTCGACCGGGCGGCCCCCGGGCTGCGCGACCAGGTGCTCGGCAATACCGCGATCAAGCTCGCGCACCGGCAGGACGTGCCCTCCTCGGCGCAGACGATCGCGCAGATGGCCGGCACCGAGAAGGCGTGGGAGGAGACGCGCCAGCTCGGCGGGCGCCTGCTGGCAGGGCACGAGACCGGGCGCGGCACCCGCCGGCAGGTCGAGCAGTTCATCGTCCATCCGAACGAGATCAAGACGCTGCCCCCCGGCGAGGCGGTGCTGATTAGCAAGCTGCCGCCGGCAAGGGCGCGGACCGTCCGGGTGAGTGCGCCGCAACTCGATCGCCCCCGGGAACCGGCCCGCCGGGGCGACGAGCTCGCTCGCTAGCCAGCGCCGGCTCGCTAGCCAGCGCCGGGCGTCACGCGGTAGGCGTCGAACACCGCGTCGATGTTCCGCAGTCGGCTGATCGCCTGGTCCAGCGTGCGGGTGTCCCCGACCTCGACCACGAAACGGTTCTTGACCATCGGGTGGTTGACCGTGCAGCGTGCCTCGAGGATGTTGATCCCGGCCTCGGCGAAGGTGCGGGACATGTCCTCGAGCAGTCGGTGACGATCCCAGCCGTCGACCTCGATCTCGACCCGGAACGAGGTGTCGGCGTCGCCGTCCCAGGAGACCTCGGTGAAGCGCTCCGGGTCCTTTCGCAGCACCGCGACGTTCGGGCAATCCTCGCGGTGGATAGTGATCCCTCGGCCGAGCGAGATGTAACCGACGATCGGATCGCCGGGGACCGGACGGCAGCACTTGGCGAGCCGCAGCATCACCTCGTCGATCCCGGGGACCGCGATCCCGTAGCGCGCCGAGGAGGTCGTGGGTCGCATCCGCCGCCGCCTGGTCTTGAGCAGGTCATCGGTGGCGGTGGGCTCGGATTCGGCCGCCTCGCCCTGCTTGAGGCGCTGCATGACCTTGTTGACGACGATCTTCGGCGAGATCTTGGCGCCGCCGAGCGCGATGTAGAAGTCATCGCCCTTGCGGAAGCCCATCTCGCGGATCACGTCGGCGAGCAGCGGCGAGCCGACCAGCTTCTGCGCGGGCAGGCCCTGCTTCTTCAAGTGCTCCTGGAGCAGCTCCCGGCCGGAGTGCTCGGTGTCTTTGCGTGACTCGGCCTTGAACCATGCCTTGATCTTGTTGCGTGCACGGGTGGTCTTGACCAGCGCCAGCCAGTCGCGGGACGGACCGCGCTCGCGCTTGGAGGTCAGCACCTCGACGATGTCGCCCGAGCGCAGCTGGTAGGAGAGCGG
>JAFAZB010000524.1 GCA_019240015.1 Solirubrobacterales bacterium | reverse complement strand
CCATCACCACCTCCCGCGGGCCAACGTCGCTGGTCACGAGCGCGCCTGCGGCCACGAACGCTTCCTCGCCGATCACCACTCCCGGTAGCAGTACGGCGCCGCCGCCGACCCGGCATGCCCGTCGAAACACGGGCCCCTGGAGCGGAGCGCCTCGTGGATGGCGCCCCATCGTGTGGTCGTTGGTGGTCAGCACTCCCGGGCCCAGAAACACGTCGTCCTCCACCACGGCCCCGCCCGTCACGTAGACGCCGGTCTGAATCAGCACCCGGGATCCGACCTGGGCGTCGAAGTCGACGGACGCTGCTCGCCCCACCACCGAGTGAGGCCCGATGCTGGCCCGCTCACGGACCTGGGCCTGATCGCCGACGATCGCCCCGGCGCCAATCTCTGCACCCGCGTACAGCACCGCACCGCAGCAGACGGTCACCTCCGCCGCGACCACCAGCGGTCCCAGCTCGCCACCGCGAGCGCTCGACCCGGGGCGCAGCCGGGGACGCTTGCCGAGCACGGCTCCGTCCTCGATCACGCAGCGCTCGCCGAGCACCGTCGCCGGGTGGATCACGGCGCCCGCCCCGATCCGCACGCCCGCCCCGATCCGCGCGCCCGCATGAATCACCGCTCCCGGTGCCGCCTCCAGGTCATCGCATACCTCGGCCCCGGCGTCCACGTGGGCGCCGTCGATCACGTGGCTCGTGGAGCCCCCGCCGCTCCGACGCCGGCCTGCAGCGCAGCCGGGTCTAGCGAGCGCTGGAGCTCTTCCAGCACCCGTACCACGCGCAGCCCGCTGACTCCGTCCGAGCGAGGGCGCTGCCCCCGGCGGATGCATTCGACGAAGTGCTCGCACTCGATCCGCAGCGGCTCGACGTTGGCGATTCGCGGGCAGAAGATGTCTCCCGAGCGGGTTATGTACTCGCCGTAGGTCCGGGAGTCCTCGTCGAACCCCTTGTCGTAGACGGTCACCTTGCGCTCCAGCTCCATGTCATCGAAGGTGGCCATCCGGCGCGAGCCCACCACCGTGAACCGGCGCTCCTTGTGCGGGTCGAGCCAGGAGAGGTGCAGGTGGGCAGACAGGCCGGAGGGGAACCGCAGGAAGCAGAACACCACGTCCTCTACTCCCTCGCGGACGTAGGACTGGCCGTGGGCGACGACTTCGTAGGGATCCTCCTCGGCGAGGTACAGGACCACCGACACGTCGTGCGCGCCCAGGCTCCAGAGCGCGTTTTCGTCGGCGCGCAGCTTGCCGAGGTTCAGGCGGTTGCCGTAGATGTAATAGATCCGCTCGCCCAGCTCACCGGTGCGCGCCAGCTCCTTGAGCTTCTGCACTCCGGGGTGGTACTCGAGCAGGTGACCGACCATCAGCACCCGATCGGTGCGCTCGGCTGCGGCCACGGCCAGCTCTCCTGCCGCCACCGATTGGGCAAGCGGCTTCTCCACGAAACAGTGCTTGCCCGCTTCCAGAACCTGGGTCGCGAGCTCGGCGTGGGTCGGCACGGGCGTCGCTAGCGCCACCGCATCGAGCGTCGGGTCGGCTAGCAGCTCCTCGAGCTCGGCGCACGTGCGGACGCCCGGGAACTGCGCCGCGACTCTGGCTCTCGCCTGCTCAGAGGGGTCGCAGCAGTAGGCGAGCTCGCAGCCGGGCAGCGAGCCGAAGTTCCGGGCCAGGTTCGGACCCCAGTAACCGAGTCCCGCGACCCCGATCCGCAACTGCGGCAAGCTCATGGCAGCGCCGGCCTCATTCGCACAGGAGTGTAAGCGCGGTCACGACGCGCTCCCCCGCGTGGCCGTCGCCGTACAGGCTGGGACGATCGGCGGGCGCCGCGCGCTCGAGCGCGGCCAACGCCGCCGCGCGGTCGAGGTCTACGAGCGTGTTCCAGCCGTGCTGCACAGTCTCCTGCCACTCGGTGCTGGTGCGCAGCGTCACGCAGGGGACGCCCGCGAGGTAGGCCTCTTTCTGAAGGCCACCGGAGTCGGTCAACACCCCCCGCGCGTTGCACAGCAGCGCCGTCAGTTGCAGATACCCGAGCGGCGCCGTCAGGATCACCTGCTCGGCCTGCTCGAGGCGCTCGCGCAGGCCGAAGCGAGCCAGCCGCTCGGCGGTCCGGGGGTGCAACGGCAGCACGACGCTCCCGGGGAGGGCCAGCACGAGCTCGACGAGCGCTTCCAGCCGTCCCCGGTGATCGACGTTGCCGGCGCGATGAGCGGTTACGAGCAGGTACTCGCCGGGAGAGACGCCGAACGGCTCGAGCAG
>JAFAZB010000501.1 GCA_019240015.1 Solirubrobacterales bacterium | reverse complement strand
GACCTACGCCGACGCCCGCCGGCGGGTTGCAGATCCGATGCTCGTCGGCTGCGCGACCGTCGCTTCGCTGTTTCCCTACGTCGGCTCGATCGTCTACATGATCGTCAGGCCGCCGGAGTATCTGGAGGACATCCGTGAGCGGGAGCTGGAGATGCAGGCCGCTGAGGCCAGGCTCGCGGAGCTCGGCTACCACCTCTGCCCGCACTGCGATTACGAGGTCGAGAAGGACTTCTTGCGCTGCCCGAACTGCATGCGCAAGCTGAAGGACCCTTGCCAGACCTGCGGGCGCCCGCTCGACCCGAGGTGGAAGCTCTGTCCATTCTGCGAGGCCGAGGTCGGTGCCCCGCCGCCGGTGCCTCGCCGTCAGCGCCGCAGGCGCGAGACCACCGCCGAGCAGACCGCCGCCGAGCAGCCGTCCACGACCTGAGCCGCTGAGCGCCCCCAGGGACCTGCCCGCCATGGAGCGCACGCTGATCCTCGTCAAGCCTGACGCGTTCGCCCGCAACCTGACCGGAGAGATCATCGCGCGCTTCGAGCGCAAGGGGCTCGTGCTGCTGTCGCTCAAGCAGATGACGATGGCGCGCGAGCTGGCCGAGCGACACTACGCCGAGCACGAGGGCAAGCCGTTCTACGAGGAGCTCGTGCAGTTCATCACCTCAGGCCCATTGGTGGCGATGGTGCTGGCCGGCGAGCAAGCTGTCCAGGCGGCTCGCCAGGTGATCGGCGCCACCGATCCGCTCCAGGCGACCACCGGCTCGATCCGCGGCGACTACGCGATCGCGGTCGGCCAGAACATGGTCCACGGCTCGGACTCGACGGAGTCGGCCGTGCGCGAGGTGGCGCTGTTCTTCCCCGAGCTCAGCTGATCCTCGCATCGGGATCCCCCCAGCGGCGGGCGATCCTCGAGCAGCTGGGGATCGGCTTCGAGCTGCGGGTGCCCGAGGGCGTCGAGGAGCTCGACTCCGGGCCTCCGGGGGAGGTGGCGGTCGAGAACGCCTACCGCAAAGCGTCCGCGATCGCGTCTGACGCACCCGAGCGGCTGGTCCTGGGGGTCGATACGGTGGTGTGCAGGGGCCAGCGGATATATGGCAAGCCCGACGGCGAAGCGAGCGCACGGGACACGCTGCGGGAGCTGTCGGGTGCCACCCACAGCGTGATCGGCGGCGTTTGCCTGATCGAGTCAGGGCGCCCCCGGACCGCGGCGGCCGTGACCTCGGTGCGGTTCCGCGAGCTCGACGAGCAGTTGCTGGAGTGGTATGTGGCCTGCGGCGAGTGGCGCGGACGGGCGGGCGGCTACGCGATCCAGCAACGCGGCGCCGCGCTGGTGGCGGCGATCGAGGGGGATTACCTGAACGTCGTCGGGCTCCCCGTCTGGACGCTGCTCGAGCTGGCGCCCGGGCTCCTCGGAGGCCGCCAATAGCAGCAGATTTCCCCCAGCAGACGGGGCCGCGGGCACCCTCATCGGGATGAGGTCGGATAAACTCGTTCTCGGACCGAGCTGGCAGCCGAGTGCGAGCCTCTGCGCTAACTCGCCGTCTCGTCCAACGCTTCCCGCTACCTCAACTGCATGGGTTTCTTTACGTACCTGACCGGCTTCGGTGGCCGCGACATGGCGGTCGACCTCGGCACGGCCAACACGCTCGTGTACGTGCGGGGACGGGGGATCGTGCTCTCGGAGCCGAGCGTCGTGGCAGTGGACTCCCGGACCGGGGAGGTCCATGCGGTGGGAATCGAGGCGAAGCGGATGCTCGGACGGACCCCGGGGACGATCTCGGCGATCAGGCCGCTGAAGGACGGCGTGATCGCCGACTTCGAGGTCACCGAGGAGATGCTGAGGCACTTCATCCAGAAGGTCCACCAGAACCGCTGGGCGCACCCGCGGGTCGTGGTGTGCGTGCCGAGCGGGGTGACCGGAGTCGAGAAGCGGGCGGTCGAGGAGGCGTGCCTGTCCGCCGGCGCGCGGCAGGCATACCTGATCGAGGAGCCGATGGCGGCGGCGATCGGCGCGGGGCTCCCGGTCGGCGAGCCGACCGGCTCGATGGTGGTCGACATCGGCGGGGGGACCAGCGAGGTGGCGGTGATCTCGCTCGGAGGGATCGTGGTCTCCCAGTCGATCAGGGTGGGCGGCGACGAGCTCGACGAGGCGATCATCAACTACGTCAAGCGCGAGTACAAGCTGCTGATCGGCCAGCAGACGGCCGAGGAGGTCAAGCTCGAGATCGGCTCGGCGTTCGCGATGTCCGAGGAGGTCCAGGCCGAGATCCGCGGCCGGGACATGGTCTCCGGGCTGCCCAAGACCGTGATCCTCACCAGCGAGGAGGTCAGGAGCGCGCTCGAGGAGCCGGTCACGCAGATCATCGACGCCGTCAAGGAGACGCTCGACCGCACTCCTCCAGAGCTGGCGTCGGACATCATGGACCGTGGCATCATGCTCGCGGGAGGCGGATCGCTGCTGCAGGGGATCGAGGACCGCCTGCGTCACGAGACGCAGATGCCCGCGCACCTGGCGGAGTCGCCGCTGACGTGCGTCGCGGTTGGGTCAGGAAGGTCGCTGGAGGAGTTCGAAGCGATCCACCGTTCGAGCAAGAATTCACGCAAGGCGCGTCGCCGGTATTAGGTTTGAGACCGGTATGCGTGCGCTGCAGAGCAAGACTTTGGAGATACGCACCTCGTGCATAACAAGCAAGTACGCCGGCGCCGCGCGCTGCTCGCGGCGCTCGTCGGCGTCTCCCTGATCCTGCTGACGGCTTACTTCGGCGAGTCGCCGAACAGCCCGCTGCACACGGTGCAGCGCGGGATCGTGGAGGTCCTCTCGCCGGTCCAGGAAGGCGCCAGCAAAGTGCTCAAGCCGGTTCGCGACATCGCCGGCTGGTTCTCGAGCACCCTGCACGCCAAATCCCAGCGCGACCAGCTGCGCAAGCAGGTCGCCTCGCTGCTCAAGCAGGTGGACCAGCTGCGCGTGGCGCAGATCGAGAACTCGCAGCTCAGCAGGGAGGTGGGGCTCGACCAGAGCATCGGGATCAGCGCCTACCGAGCGGTGGGGGCGCACGTGATCTGGCGCGACCCCACGCTCTGGTACGCGACGGTCGAGGTCGACAAAGGGGCGGTCGACGGGGTCCACCGCGATGACCCGGTGGTCGGCGACGGTGCGCTGGTGGGCAAGGTCTCGACCGTGGGGGCGAACTTCGCGATCGTCACGCTGATCACCGACCACTCGTTCGCGGTCGCGGCACGGGTGCTCGACCAGAACGGAGACACCGGAGTGCTGGTGCCGGCGGTCGGCAATCCCAAGCAGCTGCTGCTCCAGTACCTGCAGAAGCCCGCCGACCTGCAGACCGGACCACAGCCGGGTCAGCAGGTGGTGACCGCCGGGTTCAAGTCGGGTCCGCTCGACTCGCTATATCCGGCGGGGATCCCGATCGGCTCCGTCTCCAACGCGAACGAGAACGTGCTGTTGAACAGCGGGCAGGTGCAGGTCGCGCCGGCCGCCGACCTGCCGCACCTCGACTCGGTCCAGATCCTGACGAGCCCCCAGGCGGGCAACCAGCGGGCGCAGCTGCCGTGACCGACGTCCTGCGGCTGCCGTTGCGCCTGATCGTGCTGGCGTTCGCCACCGTCGTGATCCAGCAGGCGGCCGTCTCGCAGATCTCGATCTTCGGCGTCAGCGCCGACCTCTCGCCGCTGGTGGTGATGTCGGTGGGGCTGCTCGCGGGCTCGCTCCCGGGTGCGATCATGGGCTTCGGCACCGGGCTGCTGGTCGACACCGTGCTGGTGCAGACGCTGGGCGTGACCTCGCTGTTGTACATCGCGATCGGATACTGGTCGGGGAGGTTGCGTGAGCTGCGCGACCCCGCCCACGGCTTGGTGCCGCTGGTGCTCGGCGCCGCGGCGACGGCCACCGCCGGGATCGGGATGACGCTGATCCAGGTGCTGCTCGGCGTCGACTCGCCGGTCAGCTTCCTGCTGATCCAGCAGATCGTCGTCACGGTGCTGGTCAACACGCTGATCGCGCTGCCCGTGTACACGATCGTCAGACGCCTGATCCAGCCGGCGCTGCCGGATGACCCGCGCCGGCGTCGCCGGCGCGCGTACACCACCGGTGGGCTGAGCCCGCTCCAGCGGCCCTCGCAGCGGCTCGGCCCGATCCCCCGGTCCTCCCGGTGATCCAGCTTCCGGAGGACAGGCGGCCGCCGCTGACGCCGCAGCTTGCGCTGCGCGTCGCGGTGCTGGGCAGCTTCGCGCTCGCGATGTTCGCGATCGTGTTCTTCAGGCTGTGGTTCCTGCAGGTGCTCTCGGGCGACCAGTACATCGCCCAGGCGCAGCAGAATCAGGTTCGCAACCTGGCGATCGCGGCGCCGCGGGGCGACATCATCGATCGCAACGGCCAGGTGCTGGTGACCAGCAAGCGGGCGATGGCGGTCCAGATCTCGCCGAACGACCTGCCCCGCGACCAGGGCGCCCAGCGAGCGCTGTTCCGCAACCTGGCGGGCGTGCTGGGGATCTCGACCAAGCCGGGGCGCTGCCCGGTGGCAGGCAAGCCCGCGCGGCAGCTGGCCCAGATCCCATGCGACGTGGCCCAGCAGGAGGCGTTGCTTCCGTATGCCAACGTGACCGTCAAGACCGACGTCAGCCCCGCCGTGCAGTACTTCCTGGCCGAGCGCCAGGACGAGTTTCCCGGCGTCAACGTGGAGCAGGTGTACCTGCGCAGCTACCCGCTGACGACGCTGGCGGCCCAGCTGTTCGGGACCGTCGGGCCGATCGATCGCCAAGAGGTCCACGAGCTGCGCTACCACGGCATACCTCAGACCGCGATCATCGGCAAGACCGGGCTCGAGTGGAACTACGACAGCTGGCTGCGCGGCGAAGACGGCACCGCCCAGATCCAGGTCGACTCACTGGGCCGGTTCACCGGCTACCTGTCCCGGACGAGCCCCACGCCGGGCCACAACCTGAAGCTGTCGCTAGATGTCAACCTCCAGCGAGCCGGCCAGCAGGCGCTGCAGCATGCGATCGACAGCAACCCACCCTCCAACGGCGGCGCGTTCGTGGCGATGAATCCGGTCAACGGGGAGGTGTACGCGATGGGATCGCTGCCGACCTTCGACCCGAACATCTTCACCAAGACGATCTCGAAGGCGACCTACCAGCAGCTGAACAACCCCGCCAGCAACTTCCCGCTGATCAACCGCGCGATCCAGAGCGCCGGCCCGACCGGCTCGACGTTCAAGCCGATCACGGCCACCGCGGCGCTCGAGAGCGGGGCCTGGAGCCTGGCCAACACCTTCGACGACACCGGGCAGTTCTGCGTCGGCTCGGGCCCCGCGCAGCAATGCCGCCACAACGCTGGCAACGCCGTCGACGGCCAGCTCGACCTGGTGAGCGCGATCAGGGTCTCCTCCGACGACTTCTTCTACAACCTCGGCGACCTGACGAACGCGGATCCCACCGTCCACCCGAACGGGGGTGCGCTCCAGCAGTGGGCCCGCGCGTTCGGGATCGGGCGGCCGACCGGAATCGACCTGCGCGACGAGCTCCCGGGCACCTTGCCCTCGCCGCGGTGGCGCGCGGGCCGCGACACGCTCGAGCTCGAGTGCGAGCAGGGCACGGGCCCCTTCGCGGGCAAGGGCCGCCACGCGAACTGTGGGATCGCCGACGGGCGACCGTGGTCGGTGGGCGACAACATCAGCCTCGCGGTCGGGCAGGGGGACGTCCAGGTGACGCCGCTCCAGCTGGCCGTCGCCTACTCGGCGATCGCCAACGGCGGGACGGTGGTCCGCCCCCACCTGGGGCTCGACGTCGAGCAGCCCGACGGCACCGTGCTGCAGCGGATCGACCCGCCCGCGGCAAGGCACGTCCCGATCGACGCGTCCGATCTCGACGCGATCAGGACCGGGCTCCACGACGCGGCCCAGAGCGCAGGCGGGACCTCGGACGACGTGTTCGGCAACTTCCCCGAGCAGGTCTACGGCAAGACCGGAACCGCCCAGTACACCGGCCAGCAGGACTACTCGTGGTATGCGTGCTTCGTTCCCCCGGGTGCGAGCAGCACGCCGATCGTGGTCGTCGTATGGGTCGAGCAGGGAGGCTTCGGCGCCCAGGCCGCGGCGCCGGCGGCCCGCCAGATCCTGTCCGACTGGTTCTTCGGCAAGCCAGGCCCGTTCGTCGCGGGAAGCTCCAAGACGCTATGAGCGCGACCCCGATCCACGCCGTCGACGAGACCGAGCTCCCCGTGCCGCGGCTCCTGCCGCTGTTCGATCCGCTGCTGATGCTCGGCGCGCTCGGGCTGGTGGCGTGCTCGCTGGTGACGCTCAACGGCGCCACCCGCTCGGCGGTGCCGGGGCAGCCGCTGTACTACGTCGAGCGCCAGGGGATCTACGCCGGAATCGGG
>JAFAZB010000441.1 GCA_019240015.1 Solirubrobacterales bacterium | reverse complement strand
TCAGTCTGGAAGACGGCCTCACGGAGATGATGGAGTGGTACGAGCGCGGTCAGCGCGCGGGGATGTTCGCCGGCATGCGTTGAGCGAGCGGGCCCGCGGGTTTACTGAGGTCTCGGCCTCGTCGCACCGTTATCCTGAGTGCATGTCCGCGGGAGGGCATGGCAAGGGTGACTCGCTCTTGGGTTTGGAGCCGCCTCGGCGGCGGGCGTCCAACGCAGGAAACGGTGAGGCGGGATCGGCCGCCCAACGGAGGCCGGCCTCGCGTCCCTGGCTCGCCCCTGGACGCGCCGCACGGCCCCGAGCGCTCGCCGCCGAGCGCCCCCGGAGCTCCCCCGCGCCGACCCTCGGACCGACGGCCGAGCAGCTGGCGGGTCGCAAGAATTCGTGGAGCGCCCGCGGTGAGCAGCAGCGTGCGAGTGGGCCGAGCTCCTGGGCGTTCCCTCCCGAGGAGCAGCGGACCGCGGCGCCGCGCGCCCGGACCGTCCCCCCTGCGACGGCTCCCGCCGCCCCGAGACCCCCCAAACGCCGCGCCGCCCCCAGCCGTCTGCCACCAGACGACCGGATCCCTACCTCGGAGGCGTTTGCGTTCGGAGTCCTGATCGTGGCGCCGATCATTCTCGTCGTGGCGTTGGCCTTGAGCGGGGCGTTCGGCACTCGGCACGCGCCCTCTCCCAACGCGGCACGTCCTCCATCGACCACACCCGGGCTGAGGATCCAGTCGCCCCAGCTGCGCCACCGCGGCGCCGCAAGCCATGTTCGGCGGCTTCACTCCGGGCCTCGGGCTGCATCCCCGGCGGCGAGGCCCAAGCCCAAGGCGGCTCCGGCGTCTGCGGCGAGCGCCGGAACGGTCACCAGCCAGGCAGCCGCGCCCCCGTCCTCAGCCGGCGCGTCCGGTGCGGGTCAGGCCAGCGCGTATTCGCCGGCCTCGGCTGCACCCGCCCGCGCCGCTCCTTCGGACACGGGTTCGGGCTCGGACTCCTCCCAGCAGCCACCGCCCGCCTCGCTCAGCACCCAGGGCGGCAGCCTGCCAGCCCAGAACGCGCCGACCCAGACGCTCGGCCACTGAGACGGCGGACGCGGACGGATCCCGGCCCGCGCCCTACCCTGGGATCAAGCCCTCTCCGCTGAACTCCTCCCGCGCCTCCTCGATCGAGACATCCGGCGGCGGCAGGATCAGGTCGGAGCCGACCAATTGGTCGTGGGGCACCGCTTGGCCGTTGCTCCGGACGAACTCGAGCAGGCGCGCGTAGGAAGCGTGAAAGCGCTGCTCGTCTCCGGCCTCGCAGGCGTGCACGGCCTCGTTGTCGAGCTCGTTCAGCTCGGCGGTGTCGCCTTCGCCGAGCTCGTACTGCCCTTCGGTTGCAATCCGGACGATCATGGCATTCGCTCTAAGCGCAGCACGCGGCGCTCAGGCGCCCTGTCCTTCGCTCGGCTGCTCGCCGGCGCCGGTCTGAGCCCCGGCCGCGCCGGCCCCCGTTCCCTCTGAGGGGTGGGCACCGGCGGACGAATCGGAGCCGGCGCCCAACTCACCGGCGGAAGCCGGGACCCCGCTGCCCAGCTCGGCCTTCATCTTGGCCAGCTCGGAATCGACCTCGGTGGTGCTCGAAAGCTGCTTGAGCTGGCGATCGATGTCATCGTCGCCCGAGCCGAGCGCGGTCAGGTCCTCGAACGTGCCGGCCGCCTCCAGCTCCTGCACCGCGTCGGCGCGCGCCTTCATGTTCTCGGTCTTGTCGAGCGCGCGTTGCATCGCCAGTCCTACGTCCGCCATCTCCTCGCCGACCCCGGTTGCCGCCTCGGAGATCCGCACCTGCGCCTCGGCCGCCGAGTACTGGGCCTTGATGACCTCCTTCTTGGAGCGGAACTGCTCGATCTTGGTCCGCAGCTTCTGCTCGGAGGCGGTCATCTGCTCTTGCTGCTGCTCCAGCTGGGCGATCTGGGAGTCGAGCGACTGGAGCTCGGTCTGGGCGACGTTCTTGCGCTCCAGCGCCATCCGGGCCAGGTCCTCGTTGCCGGCGGACAGCGCTTGACGCGCCTGGGTGTCGAGCTTGACGACCTGTTGCTGAAGCTTCTCCTCTTGCAACTGGAGACGCTTCTTCGAGGTCACCACGTCGGCGATCCCCTTCTTGACATTCTGGAGCAGCTCGATCTGCTTCTGATAGCTGTACTCGAGCGTCTCGCCGGGATCCTCGGCGCGATCGAGAAGCTTTGAGATCTTGGCTTTGACGACGGTGGACATGCGCCCGGAAAGGCCCGGCATCGCATCCTCCTTGGCGGGTGGCTGGACTGGCCTAAGAAGCGTAGCGAGGCGCCGGGGTTAGGATCCTCACCGCGTGAATCCGAACCCCGCCCTGGACCCCAAGCCCGCCTCTGAGTCGCGCTCCGCGCTCTCGCACTGGATGGGGATCACCGACGCGAACAGCGCCGGCAACGTTCACGGTGGCACCGTGATGAAGCTCGCTGACGAGGCCGCGGCCCTGGCCGCGATCAAGCATGCGCGCCAGCGCGTAGTGACGGTCGGCATGGACCGGATGAATTTCATGTTCCCGATCTACGTCGGCGAGCTGGTCACGCTCCGCGCGACGGTGAACGCCGCGTGGCGGACCTCGATGGAGGTTGGCGTCCGCGTCGACGCTGAGAACCCCCGCACGGGCGAGGTGCGACACACCAACACGGCTTACGTGACGATGGTCGCGCTCGATGACGACGGACGCCCCGCGCCGGTGTCACCGCTGGTTGCGAGCACGCCGATCGAGCGACGGCGAATGCGTGAGGCGGAGCTCCGCCGCGCCAACCGCTTGGCCGAACGCGCCGAGATCACCGCCCACCGCGAGCGCGACCCCGGCTGAGCCTCGCCTTCCGGTGTCCGTTTATAGCCCGTCCGGGTGACGGGCGTCGAACCCGGTCGTCTCCCGCAGCAGCACTCTCCAGCGCGGCCCGCTGCCGGGCGGCGGATTGGGATCCCCCGCCGCCGAGGTGTCGAACCGGATCCCGGCGATCTCCACGAACGCGTGCGCGGGATTGGTGTAGACGGTGATCCACTGGCCGGCGCCCTGCCGGCCCCAGCTCATCAGCCCGCTCGAGTCCATCGACGTGCTCAGCAGTCCCGCGGCGTGCAACACGTAGGAGACCGCGCCCGAGCAATCGTAGCCGGCGTCGTTCCACACCCCGTGCCCGCCGCCGTAGATATACGGCTTGAGCCGGATCTTGTTGCCGGCCCAGATCGCGCGCTGGACCTGGATCGGCGCGAACGACGGCGCGTAGGCGACGCCATGGATGATCTTCGCCTTGGACCCGAACACGATCGGGTGCGCGGGCGTGCTCGGTGGCGTCGGAGGGCTCCCGATTCCCGCGCCGCCGCTGGCGCTGCTCGGCCCGGTGCTGCCGCCGCTGGCGCTAGGGGTGGGGCTGGCTGCGGGCACCCCGGCACCGCCGGCTGCCCACGCCTCGGAGCCCCCCACCAGCGCTAGTAGGGCGAGACCCAGGACTATCAGACGCGTCGCTCGCAACTCTCTCTCGTCCGCCTACGGGGTTAGCTGTCGGGCTGGCGCTGAAAGAGGCCGCGCCTCCCACGCTCGGTGCGCGGGATTCGCCCCGGGGCACTTTGGGTCCCCCGCTCCGCAATGACCTGGATCGCGGATTCGGCGATCGCCACTATATACGCGCGCACGGGCGCGTGCAGTGGCGCGCGTGCAGTGGCGCCCGTGCTTCAGGTGTCCCGCTAACGTGCGGCGGCGAAATGCGATCGCGCGTCCTGCTCGGGCTGCTCGGCACGTGTGTAGCGCTCGCCGGGTGCGGCGGCGGTGGCGGCACGCCGTTGCTCGGCGGGCAAGGCAGCGCCGGCGGCGGGGCC
>JAFAZB010000375.1 GCA_019240015.1 Solirubrobacterales bacterium | reverse complement strand
TAGACCTCGCGGTGGCGATAGGCGTGGTTGCCGAGCGTGATCACGTCGGCGCCGTCGGCGAACAGCTGCTCCGCGAGCTTGCGGGTGATCCCCAGGCCACCGGCGACGTTCTCGCCGTTGACGACCAGGAAATCAGGCGAGAAGCGCTCGCGTAACGAGGGCAGCAGCGCTGCGAGCGTCCGCCGCCCGATTCCGCCGACGATGTCGCCGACGAACAGGATGCTGATCGGCCTGTTCACGTCGTACCGACCCGCATACTTCCATCTGTATGCGTTTCAGGCTCCGCACGCCCGGCCGCACGCCGGTGACGGCGGCTGGCGAGGCCCCCGCGCAACGCGACCCCATGGAGGGTCCGTCGGCCGGACCGCCGCTCGCGCCCGTGGTCGTGCCGCGCTGGGTGCAGCTCGTCCTGCTGCCGATCGCGCTGCTGGCGCTCTGGGCCCTGGCGCGAGCCGCCGGGCCCGTGCTGCTGATCTTGCTCGTCGCGAGCATGGTGGCGCTGATTCTCAACCCGCTGGTCAAGCTGCTCGAGCGCCGGCGGCTGCCGCGCTCGCTCGCGATCGCCTCGATCTACCTGGGCGGGCTGGCGCTGTTGAGCGGTATCGGCCTGCTGCTGTCAAACCCGATCAGCACGCAGATCAGCCATTTCGAGCGCGACGTCCCAAACCTCGTGAGCCACGCCAATCACGACTTGGCGAGCCTTCAGAACTGGCTCCAGCGCCGCGGGATCAACGTCCACATCCAGCGCCAGGGCGAGACCGCGCTCCAGACGCTCCAGAAGGACGTGCTGAAGCGCTCCGGTGACATCGTCGCGTTCTCTCGCGACCTGCTCGCGAAGATCGTGACGATCTCGTTCGCGCTCGTGCTGGTGCTGGTGCTGTCGGTCTACCTGCTGGTGTACGGCAACGAGATCGGTGCGCTCGTACGGCGGATCATGCCGCCCGGCGACGGCACGCCCGGAGACGATTACCCGCTGCTCGTGCAGCGCGCCGTGTCGGGGTACGTGCGAGGCCAGCTTCTGTTCAGCCTGATCATGGGCGCCAGCGCAGCGATCGCGTTGGCGATCTTCGGCTGGGTGGGGATCTTCCCGGACGGCGAGCGGTACGCACTGTTCTTCGGATCGTTCTACGGCCTGATGGAGTTCATCCCGTACATCGGACCGATCATCGGGCCGCTGCCGGCGGTGCTGCTGGCGCTGGTCCAGGACCCGATCACCGCCGTGTGGGTGATCCTGCTGTTCGTCGCGCTGCAGCAGCTCGAGGGGCACTTCGTCGCTCCGCAGGTGTTCAGGATCTCGCTGCGGATCAACCCGATCCTGATCATCCTGGCGCTGCTGATCGGCTACCAGCTGTACGGAATCGCCGGTGCGCTGGTGGCGCTGCCGGTGCTGGCCGTGGTGCGCCAGACGGTGCTGTATCTCCGTCGCCATCTGGTGCTCGAACCATGGACGATCACCACGCCGGGGGTCGGGCTGCTGTCGCTCGGTCCCGAGCGATGCCCGGACTGCGGCGCCGCCGCCGGCCCCCGTGACTCCTTCTGCCGAACCTGCGGGGCCTCGCTCGAGCCACGCGTGCGGACACCGGGTTAGGGCGCTCGCGCCGGGGCCGAGCTCCTTCGTCGGCTCCGGGGGACCGCCCCTGTACTAGCCTCCAGCGCGGTGTCGACGACGGCCGTCACAGTTGAGCAGGCGACCACGCTGGCGGCGCGCTCCCTGACCAAGCGCTTCGGCTCGCGGGTTGCGCTGAACGCGGTCAGCTTCACCCTCGGGCAGGGCCAGCTGGTGGGGATCATCGGGCCGAACGGCGCGGGCAAGACGACGCTGCTGTCGATCCTCGCCGACGTCCTCCCGGCGAGCGAGGGGCAGATCGTGCGGCCCGCCGGCGAGATCGGCTGGGTGCCCCAGCAACCCGCGCTCTACTCCAAGCTGTCCGTGGTCGAGAACCTGCGCCTGTTCGCCCGGCTCGAGAAGCTCGCGGACCCCGAGCAGGCGGTCCGGCGGATGCTCGCGCAGACAGGGCTCGAGGACCGAGCGCAGGAGGAAGTGGCGCGGCTGTCAGGTGGCAACCAGCAGCGCGTCAACATCGCGATCGGGTTGCTGTGCGACCCCGCCGCGCTGCTGCTAGACGAGCCCTCCGCCGCGCTCGACCCGCGGCAGCGCGAGCGGCTGTGGGAGTTCATCGGCGGGCTTGCCGGCCGTGGGACGACGGTCGTGTTCTCGACGCACAACGTCGCCGAGGCAGAGCGCTACGCCGACCAGCTGCTGGTGCTCGTCGACGGGGAGCTGCTGTTCACGGGTACGCCGGCCGAGCTCCAGCGCGCGGTGGGGGAAGGCTCGCGTGACCTCGAGGCGGCATTCGTGCGCTTCCTCCATGAGCGCGGCCACTGACGCGCCCTTGCGCGACGCCGCGTAGATGCGCTGGCTGCTCGTAAAGGACCTTCAGATCCTGCGGCGATCGCCGTTGCTGGTCGGACTGCTGATCGTGTATCCGATTGCGATCGCGCTGATGATCGGGTTCGCGCTCTCCAGCCCCCCGGGTAAGCCGAAGGTTGCGTTCTACAGCGAAGTCCCGCCCGGCAAAGGCCGGATCAGCTTCGGCAACCAGCAGATCAACATCTCGAACTACGCTGCCCAGCTGTTCAAGTCGATCCAGCCGATCAAGGTCAGCTCGCGCGAGCAGGCGATCGCGAAGGTGCAGGATGGGCAGGCACTGGCGGCGCTGATCGTGCCCGCCGACATCACCGGCCAGATCCAGAGCCTGGTGAGGACCGGCGTGGGCAGCCCCACGGTGGAACTGATCCTCAACTCAAAGGATCCGCTGGAGCGCCAGTTCGTCGATCAGGCGATCGCAGCGAGGCTCAACCAGGTAGAGCAGGCGGTCTCCAAGCAGGTGCTGCGGGTCGCGGTCACCGACCTTCAGCAGGTGCTGAACGGCGGCACGATCCAGTTCCTGGGCCAGAACTTCGCGCTGCTCGGGCTGCGCAACTCCCGCACGATCGTCCAGGGCACGATCGGCGCGCTGCCTCCCGGCTCGCCGTTGCGCCTCGCCCTGCGTCAAGTGGTTGGCTTCGCGGATCTGGCGATCGACGGGCTTGGGTTCGCGACCCCGGTGCTTGGCTCGATCGGGACGCCGCTGACGGTCACCGAGACCCAGCTGGCCGGCAAGACCACGCCGGCAGACACCTACGCAGTGGCGATCGCGGTGATCGTGTCGCTGATGTTCGTCACGTTGCTGCTCGCCGCCGGAATGCTCGCGATCGAGCGTTCGGAGAATGCCTACTCGCGGCTCGTGCGCGGCTTGGTCTCGCCGGGTCAGCTGCTCTCCGAAAAGGTGGCCCTGTCGGCGGGCTGCGCCGCGATCGTGGCCCTGCTGATGGCGGCGTTCGTGTCGCTGTTCGTGCACTTGGACTGGACGCGCTTCGAGCTGTGGGTGCTCGCGCTGGCGTTCGGGGGGCTCGCGTTCGGCGCCCTGGGGGTGGCGATCGGGGGCCTGGCGCGGGAAGTCAGCGCCGCGTCGCTGATGGCGTTGCTCGTCTCGCTGCCGATCGCGTTCGTCGCGCTGATCCCCGCCAGCGCCGTGTCGGGGGCACTGAAGACGGTGCTGGACGTGGTCGCGTTCGTGTTCCCCTTCAAGCCGGCCCTGCAGGCGGTCAGCAATGCGTTCAGCGGCACCTCGCCGGGGATCGGTCTGCCGCTGCTGCACCTGGCGGTCCTCACCGCGGTGTTCGCGTGCCTGGCGCGGCTCGCGCTGCGGAGGTTTGCGTGAGGGGCTGGGACGGGCGCGAGCGCGGGGGCCCAGCGGGTTCGCGACCGCCGGCTGGCGCCCCGCGAGGCGGGTTCGCGACCTGCACGAGCCCCCAAAGCACCATCCCTCGCGGCGAAATGGGCGCTCATACACGACATACATGCATGAGCCCCCATTTCGTCCTTCGCGGGGTCAGTTTGGGTGCTCGAGCATGGAGCCAGACGCGTTCATCCGCGCGCCCGCGGGTGCGAGGTCGTCTACTGCGGTGAGACCATGCGGCGGAACAGCACCGCGCAGATGACCG
>JAFAZB010000315.1 GCA_019240015.1 Solirubrobacterales bacterium | reverse complement strand
CCGGCCGATGTGGTCGGCACCAACGTCTACGACCAGCGCGAGCAGCGCTTCGAGTTCCGGCCCGGCCCCGTGTTCGCAAACGTGCTGCTCGTCGACGAGATCAACCGGGCCTCGCCCAAGACGCAGTCGGGACTGCTCGAGTGCATGCAGGAGCGGCGCGTGACGGTCGACGTCCACTCCCACGAGCTGGCCCGTCCGTTCTTGGTGCTGGCGACCCAGAACCCGATCGAGTACGAGGGCACCTATCCGCTGCCCGAGGCCCAGGTGGACCGTTTCATGGTGCGGATCTCGCTCGGATATCCCGATCGGCGCGCGGAGGCGGGGATGCTCGCCTCGCACGAGACCGGCGACCAGGTGCTCTCGCTGGTGGCGGTCGCGACCGCGGCGGAAGTGCTGGCGGCGCAGGACGCGGCGACCCGGATCCGGGCCGCCGAGCCGCTGCGCGACTACGTGGTCAAGCTGTTGTGGCGCACCCGCGAGGATCCCCGCGTGGACCTCGGCGCCAGCCCCCGGGCGGGCTTGATGCTGCTCCGCGCGGCGAAGGCCCACGCGATGATGGACGGCCGCGACCACGCGCTCCCCGACGACGTCCAGGCGCTGGCCCAGCCGGTGCTTGCGCACCGCCTGGTGCTCGCCCCCGACGTGTCCCGCTCCGCCGCCCGCGACGTGATCGCGGACGCGGTCGCGTCGACGCGAGCGTTGTGATGGCACCCGCGCGCAGCTCGGCGCGGGGGGCGATGGAAGTGACGCTCGCGGGGATCGCGCTGATCCTGGTCGCATTCACGTTCGACGCCGGGCCGCTGTTCGTGTGCGGCGCGGGGCTGACCGCGATCGGGGTCGCCACCCCGGCCTGGATCTGGCTGACCGCTCGCGGCGCCCGGGCGGAGCGCGCGTTGCACGCTGAGCGGGTCGTCGAGGGGCAGCCGCTCGAGGCGCGGATCGACGTGCGACGCGGGCCGCTCGGGCTGCCCGGCGCCCAGCTGCACGACCCGCTCGCGCAGGCCGAGGTGTCGCTGGCGCGTGGGCTGGCGCTGGTGGGCGGCGCGCGCTGCGCGAGCGTGCGCGTGATCGCCCGGTTCGAGCGTCGCGGCGAGCAGCACCTGCCGCCGCCGCGGCTGATCGCCCGTGACCCGCTCGAGCTGGCGCGGATCGTTCGCACGAGCGAGGCGCCCTCGCAGCGGGTGCTGGTGCTGCCGCGCACCGAGCCGGTCAGCTGGCTGCTCTCGAGCGGCGCCGTCCGGCCCCGCTCCCAGGAGGGGGACGCCCCCTCCGACCTGCTGGCGGCGGTCAACCTCGACGGGCTGCGGCCCTACCGCCCCGGCACGCCCGCCTCGCGGATCCATTGGTCCGCGCTTGCCCGCGGCGCCGGGCTGCTCGAGCGCCGGTTGCAGGCCGACGGCGACGCGCGGCCGCTGGTGGTCCTGGACGGGCGCGGAGTGGGGCCCGTCGAGCTGCTCGACGCGGCGGTCCGGGCGGCGGCCTCGCTGGCGCTCGAGCTGGCCCGGGCCGGCGGCTGCACGCTGCTGCTGCCCGGCCAGCGGCGCGTGATCGGGATCGACTCCGACCTGCTGGCCTGGCCGGCGGCGCACGCACGGCTGGCGCTGGTCAAGGGCGGGCCGGACACGCGGGCGCCGGCGCTCTCGCAGGCGGGCGCTCGCCGCGGTCCGGTGTTCTACGTCGCCGCGCAGCCGCTCGAGCGGCTCCCGGCGCTGCTGGCGCGGCTGACCCGCGCCCCCGGGATGCTGGTGCTGCCGACGGCCAGCCTGAGCGCCGGCGGACTCAGGGGCGCGGGGGTGGCGCTCGCGCCGGTGCTCGAAGTGACCGGCTGCCGGGGCTTCCTGCTCGGGGCCCGCCGGCGTGCGGGTGCGCACGAGGCGCGGAGCGCGGCTTGAGCGCGGTCGCCGAGGTCTCGGTGCTCGACGGTGCGGGGCGAGCTCGCCACCACCGTCGCCGGACCGCCGCCGCGGGCGATCGCCCTCGGCTGCGGCTGATCACCTTCGCGGCGCTGGCGCTGTACGGGCTGCTTCGCTGGGCCACGCTGCTGACCCCGGCCCCGGGCTGGCGGCTGTTCGGCTGCTGGTTGCTGGCGCTGGCGCTCGCCGCCGCGGGGCCGTGGCTGCGCGAGCGCCACCTGGCGGCGGCACTGCTGAGCGGCTCGGTCGCGGCGATCGCGACCCTGGCGCTGGCGGGGATCCCGCTGGCGTGGATCGTCCACCTACGGATCGCGCTGATCGCCTCGGCGATCGAGGAGGGGCTGTCCGGGCTGCCCGGGGTGTTCCTGCCGTACGGCGGGATCAACGAGGCGGTGCGGATCGTGATCGTGCTGGGGGCCGGGGTGCTGCTGCTCGACGCGGGCCTCGTGCTGGCGTTCGCGCCGCGCTCGCTAGGCGATCTGCGTCGCGCGGTCGCCGCGCTGCCGCTGCTCGCGCTGGCGGTGGTTCCGAGCACGCTGGTCCGGCCGTCGGCGCCCTACCTCCAGGGCGTGGTGCTGTTCGCGCTGCTGGCGGCGTTCATGTGGTCAGAGCGGATCGCGCGGCACGCGGCGGCCGGCGCGGCCGCCGTGATCGCGCTGGCCGGCGCGCTGGGCGCGCTGCTCGCGCCCGCGCTCGACCAGCACCATCCGTGGGTCGACTACCAGGCGCTCGCCGGCACTCTGAACCCGGTGAACGTGGAGACGTTCGACTGGACCCAGCGCTACGGGCCGCTGAACTGGCCCCGGACCGGGCACGAGGTGCTCGACGTGCGGGCGACCAGGCCGGACTACTGGAAGGCCGAGAACCTCGACCTGTTCGACGGCGTCGGCTGGAGTGAGGGCGCCACCGAGCTGGGCGCCCCCCTGCCGGCGCCGGCACCGGCTGCGGTGGCGCGCTGGACGCAGACGCTGAAGGTCACGATCAGGGCGATGAAGACGACCGACCTGATCACCGCGGGGTTCTCCTCCGAGCCCGCCGACGTGGCCCAGGGCGTGCTCCACGGGGTCAGCCCCGGGACCTGGAGCGCCGGCGCGGCGCTAGGGCCGGGAGACAGCTACCTGGTCTCGAGCTACTCGCCGCAACCGACCCCCGCGCAGCTCGCGGCGGCGGGCAGCGGGTATCCCGCCCCCGGGGTGGACCCCGAGCTCAGCATCGTGCTGCCGCTCGACGGGCTGCCCGACCAAGCGGTGCTGTTCGCCCCGTTCGGCTCACACGGACAGCCCCAGAGCACGAATCCCACGACCGGCGTCAGCGCCACGCAGCTGCTGCGGGCCTCGCCGTATGCCGAGGCGTACGCGCTCGCCCAGCGGCTGGCCCGCCACGCCGGCACCCCGTACGCGTACGTGGCCGGCGTGCAGCGCTACCTCGGGCACGGGTTCAGCTACGACGAGAATCCCTCGACCAGCCGCTATCCGCTCGCGACCTTCCTGTTCACGGACAAGCGCGGGTACTGTCAGCAGTTCGCCGGGGCGATGGCGCTGCTGTTGCGGATGGGGGGGATCCCCGCGCGGGTCGCGACCGGGTTTGCGACCGGCACCTACGATCGCTCCAGCGGGCAGTGGGTGGTCTCGGACCTCGACGCACACGCCTGGGTGGAGGCGTGGTTCCCACGCTACGGGTGGGTGCGGTTCGACCCCACGCCGGTCGCCGCCCCCGCCCGCGGCGGCCTGGCGCCCGAGCCGATCCTGCGAGCGTCGGGCTCGCTGGCGGGCAAGCTGCCGCGCGCGCCCAAGCGCGAGCTCGGCGCGGGGTCGCTCCGGGGCGCCTCCGCGCCTCGCTCGGGCGGCGGCGCGGGAGCGCTGCTGTGGATCGCGCTCGTGGTGCTCGCGGCGCTCGCGGCGCTGGCGCTCCGCTTCGCGCGGACGGCCCGCCGTCCGACCGCCGAGCGCCTGGTCGGCGAGCTCGAGCGAGCGCTGGCGCGCTGCGGGCGGCCACCCGCTCCCGACGTCACGCTGGCGGCGCTCGAGCGGCGGTTCCGGTCCTCGCCCGCCGCCGCGAGCTACATCCGGGCGCTGCGCCTGAACCGCTTCGGCGACGGCGGTGAGACGCCCAGCCCGGCAGCCCGGCGAGCGCTCCGGATCCAGCTCGGCGCGGGGCTGGGGGCGGTGGGGCGGCTGCGGGCGCTGTGGGCGCTGCCGCCGCGGCCGCCGGGGCGCGGGCGCCGCGCGTGACGTGCATGCCAGGAGCGGGGAGCCGGCCGGCCGCGCGACACTAGACTGCAGCTGATGGACGACGTCTACGAGCTCTTCTGCCGCGGCACCGGACTGCTCGAGGCCGGGCACCACCACCAGGCGACGATCCCCCTCTCGCGCGCGCGTGACCTCGCTCCCGACAAGACGTCGATCCGCGAGGCGCTGGGGCGGGCGCTGTTCCACGCCCAGCGCTACGAGCAGGCCGCGGCGGAGTTCGAAGCGGTGATCGAGCGCGCGCCGACCAACGACTACGCGCAGTTCTGCCTCGGCCGCTCGCTGCAAATGCTGGGGCGCCACGCGGAGGCCCGCAAGCCGCTCGCGCTGGCGGCGTGCCTACAGCCGGGACGCCGCGACTACCGCGTGTACCGCGACCGCGCCCGGGCGCGCGCCGGCTCCTGATCGGGCTTCAGGTGGGCGCGCATGCGCGCCCACCCGCCTGGCCGCATGCGGCCAGGCGCCGGTCGGTGCATGCACCGACCGGTCCACACACGAGCTAGAGCCTGGTGCTACCCTGCAAAGCACAGCTTTCGTGCCGGGCGCTTCCCGGTGGATGGACCGGAAGTGGGCGCACGCCCGCTTTTTTTATGGCGTAGGTGACGGAGGAGAACAGTGAGTGCACTCCAGACAGAGATCGAGCGGCGCCTCGCGGGCGTCGAGCCCGAGGTCGAGGTGCTGCTGGTCGAGGAGCTGTCCGGCTCCACCCTGCGTCTGTTCATCGATCACCCGGAAGGGGTCACGCTAGGGCTCTGCGAGCGCGTCTCGGGCCACCTGGGCGACTACTGCGAGCACTACTCGCTCGAGGTTTCATCGCCCGGTCAGGATCGGCCGCTGACAAAGCCCCAGCACTACACCCGGTTTCTCGGGCGACACGCCCGACTTCGCCTGCGCACGGCGCGGGAAGGACACAAGCACTTGACCGGCGAGCTGGTCGGCGCCTCGGAGCGGGACGTGACGATCGCGGCGCACGAGGGAGTCGTCACGGTCCCTTACGAGCAGATCACTCGCTCCAACCTAGTACCCGGAGACTGAGGACATGTCAAAGGAGATCGTCGAGGCCGTACGTGGCCTCGCGGCAGAGAAGAACATCGCTTCGGAGAAGCTGATGGAGGCGCTCGAGGACGCCCTGCTGTCGGCCTACAAGAAGACGCCCGGCTCGGCGCCGTACGCCAGGGTGGAGATGGACCGCGACAGCGGCGACTTCATCGTCTGGGAGCTCAAGATCCCGCCGGAGCTCGAGGAGCAGCTGCTGGTCGAGGCGACCACCGACCAGCAGCCCACCGTCGACCCCGAGACCGGCGAGATGCGCGAGCCACCAGAGCCGGAGATCGACCTCGAGAAGCTCAAGGAGTACGAGGATCAGATCGAGATCGAGGACGTCACCCCCCACGACTTCGGCAGGATCGCCGCGCAGACCGCCAAGCAGGTGATCCTGCAGCGGATCCGCGAAGCCGAGCGCGACATGATGTTCGAGGAGTACCGCGACCGCGTCGGGGAGCTGATCACCGGCATCGTCCAGCAGTCCGACTCCCGTTACACGCTGGTCCAGCTGCGCGAGCGCGTCGAGGCGCTGCTGCCCAAGTCAGAGCAGGTCGACGGCGAGCGCTACGACCACTCGCAGCGGATCAAAGCCGTGATCAAGGACGTCTCGAACTCGACCAAGGGCCCCAGCATCATCGTCTCCCGCCGCGACCCCGAGCTGATCAAGTCGCTGTTCGAGCTCGAGGTGCCGGAGATCGCCGACGGCCTGGTGGAGATCACCGGCGTGGCGCGCGAGCCCGGCTACCGCTCCAAGATCGCGGTCGTCTCGCACGTCGACGGCGTCGACCCGGTCGGCGCGTGCGTGGGGCCACGCGGCTCGCGCGTGCGAATGGTGGTCTCCGAGCTGCGCGGCGAGAAGATCGACATCATCCCCTACAACGACGAGCCCGCCCGGTTCGTGGCCAAGGCGCTCTCGCCGGCCCGGGTGCGGGAGGTGCTGGTCGACGACGCCAACAAACAGGCCACCGTGATCGTGCCCGACGACCAGCTGTCGCTGGCGATCGGCCGCGAGGGCCAGAACGCGCGGCTGGCGGCGCGGCTGACCGGTTGGCGGATCGACATCCGCTCCGAGACCGAGTTCGCGGCCGAGGAGGCCGAGCACCGCTACGACCAGGAGGAGACGCAGGGCCGCTGCGCGGCGATCCTGTCAAACGGACGCCGCTGCCCGAACGCGTCGCTGCCCGGCTCTCGCTATTGCGGGATCGAGGCTCACCAGGCGCTCGCGGACAAGGACACCGATCAGGTGGAGGCCGTCCAGGACGGCGACGGCGACGGCGCGACGCCCGATGATGCAGCCGCTCAGGCGCCCGAAGGCGCGGCCTCGTAGGTGATCTGGACCGACGTACACTGGGAGTAGATGAACAAGCGCGTCCATGAGATCGCCAAGGAGCGCGGCCTCGCCAGCAAAGAGGTGCTGGCGGCGCTGCGGGCCGCCGGCCACGAGGTCAAGGCCGCCTCGTCCTCGATCGATGAGGCGATCGCCGAGCAAGTGCTCGGCAACGGCGCCAGCGCCCCGGCCGCCGCGGCCGAGCCGGAGCCCGCCCGCGCCAGCAGCGCGGCGCCTGCCGCGCCCGCCGCGCAGGCCGCTCCCGTCGGCGGGGAGCCGCGCGGCGCGGATCCCACCGGCTCCGACGGCGCGCCGAGGTCTGAACCCGCGAGTCCCCAGGCCGGCTCGCCCCGCCCGCCGTCCGCCGAGCCTTCGCACAAGCGGCCCACCCGCGACTCGCTCCAGGGTGAGCGTGCGCCCGGGACCGCCGGGGGGCGGCGCCGCGTCGTGATTGACTCGCAGGCCTCCCGTCGCGCCCCGGGCGGTGGCCCGGGCGGGCAGACCAATCAG
>JAFAZB010000291.1 GCA_019240015.1 Solirubrobacterales bacterium | reverse complement strand
CGGCGGGGCGCGGCGGCTTCGCAGCGAGGCTCCCAGGGTGAGGAGCATCACCAGCAGGCCGATCGCCAGCGCCACGAGCAGCACCGCTCCCTTCCCGAGCGCGTGGAAGTTGTCCAGGCCCGTCAACGAAGTCAGGCGCGACCAGATCGCGATCCGGCTGACGTCCACCCTCGAGAGCTGCGCCACGATCACGCTGTGGTAAAACGCGGTTGGCGCGAGGGCGACGAACGGCAGGACTACCAGCCCGCTCGCGGCGACAACCCCGCCAAGGTAGACCGACGCTGCCCGCCGCCCCCGTAGGCGCCAGCAGAGCGCCAGGATGACCAGCACCGGAAAGATCGCCCAGACCTTGATCGCGCCAGCCACGCCGAACGCCGCACCACCCCAGAACAGGCGGCTGGTCCGCGTCGCGAGCTGGTCGCGGTCGAACGCCGCGAGCGCTCCCAGTAGGCAAAAGAAGACAAGCCAGGGCTCGAGTAAGACAGTGTGAGCGGCGACGATCCCGGCCGGGAAGACCGCCAGCACCCCACACGCGACCGTCGTCGCCAGGAGCCCCCGGTGACGAACCAGCAGGCCCCCGAGCAGTACGCTGGCCGCCCCGGCGCACGCGGTCAGGATCCGCGCAACCGCAAACGCGGTCTGCGTGCCAGAGGCTTTTGCAAGCAACGCCACCGGCGCCATCAGGACGGTGATGCCGGGCGGCTGGACGAGCGCGAAGTCGCGGTAGGGCACCGCTCCGGACACCAGCCTGACCGCGCTCCCGAAGTCGACGCCGTCGTCGTAATCGGTGACCCCGAACAGGTAACCCGGCCGGGCGAGCTGATACAGCCGCAGCCCGAGCCCGAGCGCGGTCGCCAGCAGGATCACCAACGCCACCGAGGGGCCGGATGCGCTGGCTCCTCGATCGTCAGCAGCGGCTCGCGGAGCCGGGTCCCGCACCGCCGATCGAACCGAAAGCCCCGTCAAAGCGCGTCAATCGTACTGCCGGGCCTGGCGAGAGCAGGGCGCTGGTGCGTGGGGCCGGCGGTCCTGGCGCTGCTGGTCGGCGCCTACCTGGCCGCCGGTGCGGCGCTCGCCCAGGCGCAGGGGCTCGCCTACGCCGCCCAGCGGCCGAGCGAGGGCGCGCTCTATCGCGACGGCTGGACCAACCGCTATCTGCTCGGCGGGGTGTGGCTCTACCGCGCCGATCCGGGTGATCAGGGCGTGGCGCAGGGGCTGTGGCGCAACGTCGGCGCGACCACCGGCTGGAAGCCGGTATCGGTTCCCAACGCCTACAACGCAGGCGATTTCTCCGCCGGGAGCATGTACGGCTCGGTCGGCTGGTATCGCAAGGACTTCCTGGTCCCGCCGGCGCGCCGTGGCGTTCGCTGGATCGTGCGCTTCGAGTCGGTCAACTACCGCGCCGAGGTGTGGCTGAACGGCCACCTGCTCGGCTCCCACCGGGGCGCCTACCTGCCGTTCGAGCTCCAGCTCATGGGGCTGCGCTCCGGCGTCAACCGCCTGATCGTCCGCGTCGACGATCGCCGTCTGCCGTCGGACATCCCTTCGGGTCCGAGCGGCGGCTGGTGGAACTACGGAGGGCTCGTGCGCGAGGTGTACATCCGCCCGGTCGATCGAGCCGACCTCAGCCAGGTGCTCGTCCGGCCGCTGCTACCGTGTCCCAGCTGCGCAGCGGTGATCGACGAGCAGGCAGTGGTCCGGAACGTGACCGCGGCGAGACAGTCGGTGCGGCTGCGCGGCTACTACGGCGGCGTTCCGCTCGACTTCGGCACCGCGACGATCTCGCCACACGGCGTCTGGACCGCGCACGCGCCGATCAGGATCCGCCATCCCCGGCTGTGGTCGCTGTCCAAGCCCACGCTCTACCGCGCCTCCCTGTCGCTCGCCGCCGCCAACGGACAGCTCCTCACCCGGTATGTCACCTACAGCGGGATCCGCTCGATCACTGTCACGCGCGACGGGATCCTGGAGCTCAACGGGGTCCCGCTTCACCTCAGGGGCGTCGACATCCAGGAGTCGGACCTCGCACTCGGCTCGGCCCTTGACCCCACCCACCGGCGCCGCGTGATCGACTGGATCAGGCAGCTGGGGGGGCATCTGATCCGCGCCCACTACCCGCTGCACCCCCAGCTGCTCGAGCTGGCAGACGAGTACGGGATTCTGGTCTGGAGCGAGATCCCGGTGAACCACGAGCTCAGCCCATACGTCGGGAATCCAGGGACCGCGAGCCAGGCGCAGGCGATGTTGACCGACAACATCGTCACGAACGAGAACCATCCCTCGGTGATGCTGTGGAGCGTGGGGAACGAGCTGGCGGCGCCGACCGACGCCGCCGAGGCGCAGTACATCGCGAGCGCCGCCGCGCTCGCGCACCGGCTCGATCCCACGAGACCAGTCGGGCTCGCCATCACCGCGTGGCCAGGGCTGGCGTGCCAAGCGGCGTATGCCCCGGTGGACGTGATCGGCTACAACGACTACTTCGGTTGGTTCGACGCCGGCGGGGGCGCCACGGACGACCGGGACGAGCTCGGCTCGTTCCTCGACCAGCTGCGGGGCTGCTACCCGCACCAGGCGCTGTTCGTCACCGAGTTCGGGTTCGACGCCAGTCGCGACGGACCGGTCGAGGAACGGGGCACCTACCAGTTCCAGGCGAACGCCGCCGCCTACCACCTGACCGTGTTCGCGCAGAGGCCTTGGCTGGCCGGCGCCGCCTACTTCGTGCTACAGGACTTCGCCGCCCAGCCGGGGTACTCCGGCGGCGACCCCCGGCCGGACCCGCCTTTCAACCAGAAGGGCCTCGTGGACCTGGCGGGCAGGCTCAAGCCCGCGTTCGAGACCGTCGCCGCGATCTACCACGCCACGGTCCAGATGGGCGGCCCCGGTTAGAGCGCTGAGCGTCCTGGCGCTCGTGCTCCTCAGCGCCGCCGTCGCCGGCAGGGCCGCCGCGAGCGGCCAGGCGACGGCGGGCTGGATCGCCGCCGCCGGGCCTGGCTGCGCGCGGTGGTTGGACAGCGAGGCGGTCGATCGGCTGCACGCGCAGGGAGACCGGGTCGTGGACGCCCACGGCCGGCGCTACGAGCCCGCTGGGATCTCCGTCTACGGCGGCCTCCAGCAGTGGAACGGCCTCAGTGCCGGCGTCGAGCAACGCGTGCGCGCGCAGATCATCGCCGCGAGGAGCGCCTGGCACGCGAACACGGTCCGCTTGCAGGTCGCGCAGGCTCTGTTCTTCGCGCACCCGCGGGCGTTCCTGGCCGAGCTCGATCGCGAGGTGCTCCAGATCACCTGCGCCGGCGCGATCGCGGTCATCAACGACAACACGCTGTTCACCACCAACGAGCTCGAGCCAACCGCGGCGACGCTGAAGTTCATGCGGGTGCTGGCTGGTCGCTACAAGGATCTGAACAACGTGATCCTCGATCCGTTCAACGAGCCCCGGATCGAATTCGCGCCCGGCGAGCGCTCCGCCGGCGCGCGCCCGATCTGGAGCGTGTGGCAGGCCGGGGGGACCGTCGACCGGGTCCACTACGTGGGCATGCAGGCGCTCGTCGACGCGATCCGGGCGACCGGTGCAGACAACCTGATCTGGGTTGAGGGCCCGCGGCAGGCCAGCTCGCTGCGATTGCTGGGGCGCTACCCGATCAGGGGCGCGGACATCGAGCTGGAGTTCCACCATCCAAACCTGAACCAGCCGTCGAGCTGGCGTGCGCTGTTGCAGGCGAGCACCACCCGACCCGAGGTGGAAGGCGAGGAAGCACAGTACTCATCCACCCGCCCCGAGTGTTATGGCTCCGCCTACGCCGAGCTGCCGAGGCTGCTCGGGTCGCTGGCGAGCTACCACGACGGTCTCGTCGCGTGGTCGCTTCAGCCTGGGGTGCTGGTGGCCTCGAGCGGTGGCGCGCCCGTGACCGACACGATCGTTGCGCGCGATCCGAGATCGGCGGCGGCGCTGGGCGCGCCGACCAAGCTCGAGCGTGACTACCGCTGTGGCGGCGAGCGGCCCGCGGAGGGGATGGGCCAGCTCACGATGAGCTTTCTGAGGCGATACGCGGCCGCCGAGAACCCCTACGCGGCCGCCTCCGCGGGCGTATCTCGCTAGCGCGGCAGCGGCGCGCCCGCGAGGGCCGCCACCGCACCGGTGACGCCGGCGGCGATCAGCGTCGAGACGATCCCTCGCCGCGCCACGAGCAGCGCGACGGCCGCCGCCGCGAGCACCAGCAGCTGCCAGGTCGTGTGCAGCGCCTCGGCGAGCGGGACGGCGGCGCCGAGGATCGCGCCGATCGCCGCCGGCCCGGCGCCGTCCAGGAAATAGCCCGCGTGGGCGTTGGCTCGCAGGCGCTGGAAGTGGCGGGCGCCGAACAGGACCAGCGCAAACGAGGGAGCGAACGCGATCGCCGCGGCGAGCGCGGCGCCGCCGACGCCGTGTGCGGCGTAGCCCACTGCGGCGACGGTCGCCAGCACGGGTCCGGGCGTCGCCTGGCCAAGCGCGACCGCGCCGGTGAACTGGGTCGCGGTCAGCCAGTGGTAGGTATGGACCGCGTCGCTCTGCATCAGCGGCACGATCACGAACCCGCCGCCGAACGACAGCGCGCCCACCTTCAGGGCGACCCAGCTGAGCGC
>JAFAZB010000458.1 GCA_019240015.1 Solirubrobacterales bacterium | reverse complement strand
ATCCCGCTGGTCGCGGCGGCGATCGGGCCGATCAGCGCCTCGGGGCTGGCGCTCGCGAGCATCGGACCGCCGTGGTGCTCGGCGACCCAGTAGCGGTGATAGCCGAGCCGGTCCGCCAGCTGCGCCAAATCGAGCGTGTTGTGCAGTGCCTGGGCCCCGGTGGAGCCCTCGGAGATGGGCGATTGATCCAGGACGGATAAACGCATGCCCCCGATATTAGGAAGCCGCGAGCGTCGGCCGCCCGGGTGGTGGGGGGAAAGCCCCGCCCGCGGGTGAGGGCCCCGCGCCCCGAGGCCCCCGCTGGGCCGGCGGCTACCCGCGCCGCAGCAGTCGCGCCACGGAGCCCATCAGCTCCGAGGCTCGCCGCTCGCGCTCGTCCGCCGACCGGGCGCCGATCACGCAGTGCTGGGCGTGGTCGTCTAGCAGCCCCAGCGCGACCTTGTCGAGCGCCGCCTGCGCCGCGCTGATCTGGGTCAGCACGTCGATGCAGTAGCGGTCGTCCTGCACCATCCCCTCGATGCCGCGGATCTGTCCTTCGATCCGCCGTAGCCGGGCCAGCAGCTGGTCCTTGGTGGCGGTATAGCCCCGGGTCGGTGGGCGGGCGGAGGGCATGGCGCTCGCTAAGGATACCACTACCCCGTAGGGGTATGCTGATGACGAGATGAGCGTTATCTGGCACGGGTTCAGGGACGCGCTGCTGATGGCGTGGGAGGTTGGGTGGGCGCTCGTGCTGGGCTTCACGATCTCTGCGATGGTGCAGGCATGGGCGCCGCGCGAGCGGGTTCAACGCGCCCTGGGAGGCTCGGGCCCGGGCCCGATCGTCCGGGCGACAGGCCTCGGAGCGGCGTCTTCCTCCTGCTCGTACGCGGCGGTCGCGATCGCGCGCTCGCTGTTCGCGCAAGGGGCCTCGGTCGCCGCGACGTTCGCATTCGAACTGGCGTCCACCAACCTGGTGTGGGAGCTCGGGCTGGTGCTGTGGGTGCTGATCGGCTGGCAGTTCACGGTCGCCGAGTATCTGGGGGGGCTGGTGATGATCGCGCTGGTCGCGCTGCTCGCGCGCGCGTTCGTCTCCCGCCGGCTCGAGCAGCAGGCGCGAGCACGGGCGCGCGCCCCCGCCGCGGCACACCACCACCACCACCACCACGGCGACGGGCAACACGGCCTTCCGGGCGGGCTGCGGGCACAGCTTGGCTCGCGCGCCGCGTGGACCCAGGTCGCGCGGTACTTCCAGGCCGACTGGCTGGTGCTGTGGAAGGAGATCGCGGTCGGCTTGCTGCTCGCCGGGTTCGTCGCGCAGCTGGGCGATCGGTTCTTCGAGTCCCTGTTCCTGAAGCACGCCGCCGCGCCGCTTCCGGCGATCGAGAACGTGTTGGTGGGTCCGGTGATCGCGGTGCTCAGCTTCGTCTGCTCCGTGGGCAACGTGCCGCTGGCCGCCGTGTTGTGGTCGGGCGGGAGCAGCTTCGCCGGCGTGCTGGCGTTCCTGTTGGCCGACCTGATCGTGCTCCCGATCCTGGTCATCTACAGGAAGTACTACGGCGGTGCATTCGCGCTCCGGATCGCGGCGATCATGTTCGCGGCGATGGTCGTCTCAGGATTGGTGGTGAGCGGTCTGTTCAGCCTGCTGGGGGCGATCCCGACCGGCGCCCGCCCGACGCGAGCCGCGATCTTCGGCAGCGTCGGCGTCAACTACAAGCTCGCGCTGAACGTGCTCGGCCTGCTGGTAGTCGCGGCGCTGTCATGGCTCGCCGCCACCGGCCGTGAGCCCCACCGCGTCCCGGCCGGGTAGCGGCGAAAACGCTTTACGTCGGGAAGCTCGGGCGTCGGCCGCCGGCTCCCCGGGGATCGCGCTGCCAGCGAGATCGTGCCCGTCCTCGTGCGCGATCAGCACCGGGACCGGGCTGTGGCGCAGCGCGTAGTGGCTGACGCTCCCGAGCAGCGAAGCGCCGACGGCGCCCCGCCCGCGCGACCCCATCACCAGCAGGTCGTGTTCGCCGGCGCGCAGCTGGCGGTCGAGCGCCTCCCGGATTGGAGCCTTGGTCAGGATCAGCGTGACCGGGACCGAGTCCGGGACGCGGGCGGCCGCCCGGCGCAGCGCGGCGTCTGCGTCGCGCTCGAGCGCCGGGGCGAGCGACTGAATCGTCGGCAGGGTGAGCGGCGAGCAGGCCCAGGTGCTGGGCCGGGGGATCGCGGTGAGGATCGTGAGCCGGGCGTTGCCCGCGGATGCCAGGTCGATCGCCTCGGTCAGCGCGCGGTCGGAGTGGGTGGTCCCGTCGACGCAAACGAGGATGTTTCGGAACATGACCAGCTCCGATCGGAGGAAGAATTTGGCATGCCAAATATTAGCATGCCAGGTATTGATAATCTAGCCGGGTGCGCGAGGACACCACGCGGGCAGCCCGTGTCACGGTCGAGGACTTCCTCGCCGCGTTCGACGCGTTCGCGCAATCCGTGCGGCGCGCGCGCGGCGCCGCCGGGGACGGCGCACGGCCCCTGACGCTCTCCCAATACGCGCTGCTGCGCGCGCTGTCGGACCGAACCGCGGCGCGCGTGCGCGAGCTCGCGGGAGAGGCGGGGGTGACGGCCTCGACCGCCACCCGGATCCTCGACACGCTCGAGCGCCGGGAGATCGTACGGCGGGCGCGCTCATCCAAGGACCGGCGCGGCGTCACGATCACGCTGACCGACGGCGGCCGCGAGGCGCTGCGCGCCCAGGACGAGTGGCTTCGGGGACGCCAGCGCGCCTTCTACGCATCGCTCCCGATCGACGAGCAGCGGCTCGCGCCCGATCTCCTGATCCGGCTGGCGGCGCTGATCGATGAGCTCGCGACGGGGCCGCCCGGGCCCTGAGCGCCTCCGATCGCTCGGAGCTCAGCGCCTTCTAACCCCCCGTATGTCGGGTTTGAGGGCGCCGGTGGTTGGCAACGGCGCCGGATTCGCCGAGCGTGTTCCTGTGAGCGTGACCGCACAGCCGAGTGACCGTGCCGATCCGCAGCCTTCGCCGATCCCGACCCGTAGAGGCGCGGTGGTCTCGTCCGTCGGGGTGAGCCTGCCGCCGACCGAGGTCGCCAACGACGAGATCGCAGCCCGGCTCGGGGTCAGCGACGAGTGGATCGTGCGCCGGACCGGCATCAAGCTCCGGCGGGTGGCCGAGCCCGAGGAGCGCCTCGCGACCCACGCCACCATCGCGGCTGCGCAGGCGCTGGAGCGGGCCGGCGTGGAGTCGGAGCAGGTCGACTTGGTGCTGGTCGCCACCACGACCGCCGACGAGGTGCTCCCGAACGCCGCGCCGCTGGTTGCCCACGCGCTGGGCGCGACGCGCGCCGGCGCATTCGATATCGGCGCCGCCTGCACGGGCTTCATCTCAGCGCTGGCGGTCGGCACCGCTCAGATCGAGGCCGGCCGAGCCCGCCGGGTGGTCGTCGTGGGCGCGGACCTCATGTCGCGGATCACCGATCCCAAGGATCGCTCGACCGCGGCGGTGTTCGCCGACGGCGCCGGAGCGGTGGTTCTGAGCGCGACCGATTGGCCGGGTGGCATCGGGCCGATCGTGCTCGGCGCCGACGGCGAGGGTGCCGATCACATCTTTGTCGAGCGACGCGAGGGACTGATCCGGATGCGCGGGCACGAGACGTTCCGCGAGGCGGTGGCGCGGCTCACGCTGGCGACGCTGCAAGCGGTGCGCGCCGCGGCCATCCGGCTCGAGCAGGTCGACCTGTTCGTGTACCACCAGGCGAACGGGCGAATCCTCAGCGCGGTGGGAGAGCGGCTGGGCCTGCCCAGAACGCGCGTCGTCGACTGCATCGGGCAGTTCGGAAACACCTCCGCGGCAACCCTTCCCTTGGCGCTGGCGTTCAGCGAACAGCGCGGCCTCCTGCGGGCCGGGGATCGCGTCCTGCTGGGCGCGTTCGGCGCGGGCTTCACCTGGGGCGCCACCGTGGTGCAGTGGGGTGCGCAATGAGCGTCGTGCTGGCACCCAGGCCGCCAGTGCGCGCCGCCGAGCCCGAGCGCGAGCACGCGCTGACACCGCTCGAGCGGTTGGAGGTGCTGTGCGACCGCGGCTCGCTGCACGTGATCCGATCGGAGATCGTCTCGATGCTGATGGGCGATAAGGCCCGACCGGGCGACGGCGTCGTGGGGGGCGCGGGAACGGTCGATGGACGGCCCGTGTTCTGCTACGCCCAGGACGCCGGCTTCGCCGGCGGCTCGCTGGGGGAGGCCCACGCCGGAACGATCGTCCGCGTGCTCGAGCTCGCAGGCCGCGCGCGGGCGCCGGTCGTGGGATTCGTTTCGTCGGGCGGAGCGCGGATGCAGGAAGGGGTCGCGGCGCTCGGAGGCTATGGACGCGTGTTTCATCGCATCGTCGCGCTGTCGGGTCGCGTGCCCCAGATCTCGATCATCACCGGGTCCTCGGCGGGCGGCGGCGCCTATTCGCCCGCGCTCACCGACTGGGTGGTGATGACCCAGCGCTCGAGCATGTTCCTGACCGGCCCCGGGGTGGTCAAGGAGGCCCTGGGCGAAGAGGTAAGCGCCGGCCAGCTTGGCGGGACCCGGGTGCACGAGCGCAACGGCGTCTGTCACTTCGTCGCCGACGGCGAGGCCGACGCGGCCTACCTGGCTCGGGAGCTGCTCTCCTACCTCCCGGCTCACCGCGACGAGCGACCGCCGGTGCTCGCCTCGCGTCCGCCGCTGGGGCGAGATCCCGCGGCGAGCGTGCCGAGCGAGGCTCGGCGCGTGTACGACGTGCGCTCGGTGATCACGGCGCTGGTCGACGGCGGCGAGCTGCTCGAGGTGTCGGGCGGCTGGGCGCGCAACCTGGTCACCGGCCTGGCCCGGATCGACGGCCACACGGTCGGGGTGATCGCAAACCAGCCGCGCTACCTCGGCGGCGTGCTCGACGCCGACAGCTCGCAGAAGGGCGCGCGCTTCGTCTCGAAGTGCAACTCGTTCGGGATCCCGCTGCTGGTGCTCGTCGACACGCCCGGCTTCATGCCTGGGGTTCGGCAGGAGTCGGCCGGAGTGATCAGGTTTGGGGCGACGCTCGTGCATGCGTTCTCGGAGGCAACGGTGCCGCGGATCAGCTTGATTCTGCGCAAGGCGTTCGGCGGCGCCTTCATCACGATGAACTCCAAGGACCTGGGGGCCGATTACGTGTTCGCGTGGCCCCAAGCCGAGATCGGCGTGATGGGGGCCCGACCCGCGGTGGCGGTCATCCACCGCCGCGAGCTGGCCGCCACGGCTGACCCCGACGCGCTGCGCGATCAGCTGAGCGAGCGCTACGCGGATGCGCAGCTGTCTCCCACGGTCGCCGCCGCCGCCGGGTACGTCGACGAGCTGATCACGCCGGCACAAACCCGCTCCCGTCTTGCATGGGCATTCCGATCGCTGCGAGGCACCGGTGGCTGACTCCCACGGAGCCGTGCTGCTCACCGGCGCCACGGGGTTCGTGGGCATGGAGCTGCTTGCCCGCTACCTGGAGCGCAGCGATCGTCAGATCGTTGCCCTGGTGCGCGCGTCCAGCGACGCCGCCGCCCGCAAGCGGGTCGATGCAGTGCTCACGAACCTGTTCGGCCGCGGCGGCGCCCGCTACGCGGATCGCATCGAGCCGGTCGCCGGCGAGCTGACCGCCCCGGGGATGGCGGTCTCCGCCGCCAGGCGCGAGCAGCTGGCGGAGCGGGTCAGCACGATCGTCCACGGCGCTGCCTCGGTGTCGTTCACGCTGCCGCTGGCACAGGCGCGCGAGATCAACCTGGACGGGACCCGATCGGTGCTCGAGTTCGCCGACCTCGCGCAGGCTCGGGGCGGGATCGACCGCTACGCCCACGTGTCCACGGCGTACGTGGCCGGCAACCACGCCGGGCGCTTCTGCGAGCGCGACCTCGACGTGGGACAGGGATTTCACAACTCCTACGAGCAATCCAAGTTCGAGGCCGAGCAGCTCGTGCGCTCCCAGGCGGGGCTCCCGTTCACGATCCTGCGCCCCAGCATCGTGGTCGGCGATCGCCGCAACGGGTGGACTGCCGCCTTCAACGTCCTCTACTGGCCGCTGCGCGCCTTCGCCCGGGGATTGTTCGAAGCGGTGCCGGCGATACCCTCGGCGCCCGTCGACGTGGTCTCGATCGATTACGTCGCCGACGCGATCTACGAGCTGTGCGAGTCGGGAGGCGGCATCGGCGCGACCTACCACCTGACCGCCGGGTCGCACGCCAGCACGATCGGCGAGATCGCCAGCCTTGCCAGTCGCTACTTCCGCCGACCGGTGCCGCAGGTGCTGCCGCCGGCGGAGTTCGCGAAGATCCAGCCGGGCGTCACGCAGAACACCGCGCTCGAAGGGAGCAGCGCCTACTTTCCGTATTTCTCGATCGGGGCGGTGTTCGACCAGTCCGCCACCCGGGCCCGGCTCGAGCCCGCGGGGATCCACGCCTCGCCCCTCGGCGACTACCTCGAGCGGCTGCTCGACTTCGCGACGCGCAGCCGC
>JAFAZB010000423.1 GCA_019240015.1 Solirubrobacterales bacterium | reverse complement strand
GGCGGGCCCCACGAGCTGTGGTGCCTCCCCCGAGACGTACAGACGCACGCGCAGCTGCGCACGCTCCGCGCCGCCCTCCTCGTGAAGCGCCTCCACGCGCTCGACCTCGGGTAGCCCTTGGAGGGCGGCAAGCAGCTGCTCACCCGTAGCGCCGTTGCGGCCATCGAGCGTCAGCTCGAGCGTGGAGCTCCCCGGCAGCGAGCGCATCAGCGCCGCCGGGGTGTCGAGCGCAAGCAGCTTGCCATGGTCCATGATTCCGACCCGGTCGGTGAGCACCGCGGCCTCGTGCATGTCGTGCGTGGTCAGGATCAGGGTGACCCCGCGGTCGCGCAGCTCGCGCAGGCGATCCCAGACGAACAGCCTGGCGGCGGGGTCGAGTCCGCTCGTCGGCTCGTCGAGGAACAGCACCTGGGGCTCATGCATCAGCGCCCGCGCGATCATCACGCGCTGCGCCTGGCCACCCGAGAACAGGTCCGGCTTTGCGTCGCCGCGCTCGCGCAGCCCGAACTGCCCCAGCAGCTCGTTGGCCCGCCGCTCCGCTTCGGCCGCCCCGACGCCGTGGTAGGTGGCATGGAAGGTGAGATTGCGGCGAATCGAGATCGAGCGGTCGAGGTTGCTGCGCTGGGGAACCACCGCCAGCCGGGCGCGGGCCAGCACCGGCTCGGCGACCACGTCGACGCCGCCCACCAACGCCCGGCCGCCGGTCGGCCGCACCCGAGTGGTCAGCATCCCCACGGTGGTCGTCTTGCCAGCTCCGTTGGGCCCCAGCAGCCCGAACACCTCGCCGTGGCCGACTTCGAACGAGATTCCGTCGACCGCGTTTAGGGGCGACTTCGGATACCGCTTGACCAGCTCGCTGACCGCGACGGCGCCTAAGCCCGAGTCCGCGCCGCGCGGGCCCGGCTCGTCACCCATCGGCGTCCTCCAGCGTGGCCACGGCCAGCGCGGCCACCCCCTCCTCGCGCCCGACGAACCCCATCCCCTCTCCGCGGGTCGCCTTGACGCTGACCTGCCCGCTGGGAATGCCGAGCGCCTGCGCCAGGGTGCGGCGCATCTGCTCACGGACCGGCGCCAGGTGTGGGCGCTCGATCACTACTGTCGCGTCGACGTGACGGACGCGCAGGCCGCCGTCGGCGAGCTTCGCCACGATGTCCCGTAACAGCTCCAGCGAGCTCGCGTCGCGGTATCGCTCGTCGCTGTCGGGGAAGTGCTGGCCGATGTCCCCGAGCACGCCCGCTCCGAGCAGCGCGTCGATGATCGCGTGCGTGAGCACGTCGGAGTCGGAATGGCCGGACAGGCCCCGCTCGTGTGCCAGCTCAACCCCGCCGAGGATCAGCCGGCGGCCGTCCGCGAAGCGGTGGCAGTCATAGCCAATCCCGGTCGTGGTGCTCATCGGCCCCAGCGTACGCGGTTCACCGCTGGCGCTCTGAGAGCAGCATCTCGGCCACGCGGAGATCGTCGGGGGTGGTGACCTTGATGTTCGCGGGGTCTGAATCCATGATCCGTACGGCCCCGCCGGCGCGCTCGATCAGCCACGCGTCGTCGGTGGCGCTCGCGAGCAGCGCTGGCGAGGCGTCCGCCAGCACCCGCTCGAGCGCCTCCCGCGCGAACACCTGCGGCGTCTGCGCCGCCCACAGACGCTTGCGCTCGAGCGTGCGCGCGACGCGTCGACCGTCCTCGTCGACCTCCTTGATCGTGTCGGAGACCGGTACGGCGGCGATCACCGCGTCGGCGTCGCCGAGGCGCATCTCGGTCAGCGCACGCTCGAACAGCTCGGCGGTGGCTAGGGGCCGCGCGGCATCGTGGACGATCACCGGGTCCCCGGGGGGCGCGGCCGCCAGCGCGGCGCGGACCGACTCCGAGCGGGTCCGGCCCCCGGAGACCGTGAGGAGCCGCTCGCGACCTGAGGGCGCGCCGGGCGAAGGCGAGAACGCCGTGCCGGCAGGCAGCGCCACCACGATCGCCTCCACCGCCGGCACCGCTCGCAGCGCCCTCACACTCCACTCGAGCATCGGCCTGCCGCTAAGCGTGGCGAGCGCCTTGGGCCGGCCGGACCCAAGGCGCTCGCCACGTCCCGCGGCCACGATCAGCGCGACCGCCATCTCAAAGCTGAACGGAGGCTATTTCGCGGCGACTGCCACCTTGCCGTTGCCGTTGCCATTGGACTCGGACAGCAAGCCGTAAAGGTGCTCCTCGACCTCATGCTCGTCCATCTCCAGCGCATACATCAGCTCGGACGCGAGGATCTTCTTGGCCCTGGTGAACATCTGCTTCTCACCCGTGGACAGGCCCTTCTCCGCCTCGCGAATCGCGAGATTGCGCACCACCTCAGCGAGCTCGTAGATATCGCCCGTCTTGATCTTGTCGCGATTGTGCTTGAAGCGTCGGTTCCAGTTCTTTGGCATCTCCGAGCACTCGTCCTGAAGCACGGCAAGGACCTTCTTGACGGTCGCCTCGTCGATCACGCGGCGCAGGCCGGCAAGCGCGGCGTTCTCGGTCGGAACCATGACCGTCATGTCGTTGTGGAGGATCTTGATCGTCAGGTATTCGCGCCGCTCCCCGAGAACGTCCTTGAGCTCCTTGCGAATCACCTTGCCGGCGCCGTGGTGCGGATAGACGACGTTGTCGCCGATTTCGAACTCGATGTGCGGCGGCGGCGCGACAACCTCAAGATCCTCGAGCTGCTCTTCGGTTAGCTCTGTGATGGTGTCCTCCTCTGTCAAGGGCGGTGGGGCGAGGGACCCGCGTTAGGTTTGGAGATAACGGTCCACGAGGTTGATCTCCTGCTGTCGGCGAAGGCCCTCGCGGATGTCCTTCGCCCGGATCTCGCCGACTCCGTCGACGGTCTCCAGCTCGCCGTCAGTCCCGGCGAGTAACTCCTC
>JAFAZB010000273.1 GCA_019240015.1 Solirubrobacterales bacterium | reverse complement strand
GCTTGTTCGACGGACAGCTGGGGTTGGTTGACCCACCATGTCGCGAGCGATTCGGCGGCGCCGGTGAAGGCGTGCGCGAAGGCGGCGTCGCCGAACAGGGTTGTGAGCATGCCGATGATGCGTCGACGGAGCTCGGCGACCTCTTGGGCGATGTGAGCGTCGCTGGGGGTGGTGGTCTCTCCGTGCAGGACCGTCCAGCCGGCGCGATGCTCCTCGACATAGGCGAGGAAGGCGCTCAGTCCCGCGCGTAGGCGCACCAGCGGGGGCTGGCCGCGCGTGTCAGGGGCGCGCACGCGCTCGATGAGTTCATGACCGGCCAGCCGCAGGTACGCAGCGTAGAGGCCTTCCTTGGAGCCGAAGTAGCGGTAGAGCATCGGCTTGGAGACCCCGGCCGCGTGCGCGATCTCATCCATCGAGCTGCCGTGAAAGCCGTGGGTCGCAAAGGCTTCTCCTGCAGCCTCGAGCATCAGGCGCTCACGGTCAGCGCGCGCCAAGCGTTCGCCGGAGGCAGGCATACCCGATGGTTTGCTCATCCGTTTCAGGATATTACTATAGGGTAACATTACTGCGAAGTAACCTACGCGCCGGGACGGGAACGCTGATGAGCCACGGTTTTGTTGATGAGATGCTGGAGAAGACGAGATGCGGCGAGCTACGCTCGCCGGTGTCGAGCACGCTGGGGATGTCGCTGGTCGCGTTCGGACGCGGGGAGGCGACATACGAGATGGCCGCGGGCTCGGAACTGGGCAACCCGCTCGGGGTCATCCAGGGCGGGGTGGTCACGGCTTTGGCTGACGCAGCGATGGCGGCGGCGACGATGTCCGTGCTCGACGACGAGCAGATCCAGGGCAGCGCGGTCACGACAGTCGACATCTTCGCGCGGTTCATCCGCCCGGTGAACGCGAACAAGGTCGATACGTTGCGCGCGGAGGCGCGCGTGGTCAGAGCGGGAGGCCGCCTGGTGTGGGCAGAGGCCGACGTGCTCGCCGATGGCGAGATGGTGGGCAAGTTCGCCTCGACCGGTATTCGGGTGACGTTCGATCCCGCGAGCTACGTCGGCGGAGGGGCGACGCAGTGATGCCCGAGTCAGGCACCGACGTAGCGAGTCGCTTTCTCGGCCCTGAGAACGTCGAACAAGCCCGCGAGTACCTGGAGCGGCTCGATCCGGAGCTGCATCGGTACATCATGGACTTCGTCTACGGCGAGGTCTATGCCGGTGACGTCCTGGACGCCAAGACGAGGGCGCTGTGCACGGTGGCGATGCTGGGCTGTCTGGATGAGCAGCTGCAGCTCGGTGTCTATGTGCGCGTCGCGCGTCGGCAGGGCGCCAGCGAGGATGAGATCCGGGAGGTTCTGCGCCAGGTGGCGGTCTATGCCGGATTTCCGCACGCCTGGAACGCGCTGGCCACCATGGCCCATGCGCTGCAAGACCGTTCACAGCCGGGGAGTGGAGAGGAGCCTGGAGGATGAGCTTTGCGCTTGATCTCACCGACGAGCAGCTCGCTCTGCGCGATAAGGCGCATGCCTTCGCCAGAGAGGTGATTCGTCCCGTCGCGGCGGAGTACGACCGCGCCCAGGAGCTACCGTGGCCGGTGTTACAGGAGGCTGCCCGCCACGGCCTCTACGGGTGGGAGCTCTATGCCCAGCTGTCGATCGACCCGACGGGCCTCTCACTGCCGATCCTGATGGAGGAGCTGTTCTGGGGATGCGCCGGCATCGGCTTGACGATCGTGCTGCCGGCGCTGGCACTGGCGGCGATCCGTCAGGCCGCCACCGACGAGCAACTTGTGCAATGGGCGCCGCAGTGCTTTGGCACCCCGGACGACCTCAAGCTCGCCGCCCTGGCGGTGACGGAACCCAGCGGTGGCAGCGACGTCCGTTCGATCCAGACCCGCGCGCGCCAGGACGGCGACGACTGGGTCATCGACGGCCACAAGGTGTTCATCGGCAATGGCGGGATCGCCGACGTTCATGTCGTAGTGGCGACCGTCGATCCAGACGCCGGCCACCGTGGCCAGGGCGTGTTCATCGTTCCGAAGGGCACCCCCGGCCTGTCGATGCTCCGCAAGCTAGACAAGCTCGGCTGCCGCGCCTCCCACACCGCAGAGATCGTGCTGGAGAGCTGCCGCCTGCCCGGCGGGTACCTGCTCGGCGGAATCGAGCGCCTGCGAGAGCGGATCGCCCGCGGCCGCGAGGCCGAGCAGGGCCAGCAGCCCATCGTTCCAGCGGAAGAGGGCGGACCGGCAGCGGCCGTTCAACGGCGCAGCTCCGCGGCGCTCGGCGCATTCGAGCGCACCCGTCCGATGGTCGCCGCGCAGGCGATTGGCATCGCTCGCGCCGCGCTGGAGTTCGCCCGCGACTACGCCGTCGGACGCGCGGCCTTCGGAGCGCCGATCATCGAGAACCAGGGCATCGCCTTCCCCCTCGCTGACCTCGCCACCGACATCGACTCAGCCCGACTGCTGACGTGGCGCGCCGCCTGGATGGCTGCCCAACGCCAGCCGTTCGAGAACGCCGAAGGCTCGATGTCCAAGCTCAAAGCATCCGAGGTCGCCGTACGCGCCTGCGAGCAAGCCATCCAGACGATGGGCGGCTGGGGCTACGTCAAAGACTTCCCCGTCGAGAAGTGGTACCGCGACGCCAAGCTCTACACGATCTTCGAAGGCACCAGCGAAATCCAGCGACTCGTGATCGGCAGAGCACTGCGCGCCCAAGCGAACACCGACTCGCTTGACCAGCGCATGATCAACCCCCAGTAAGGACTCACACGACAGCCGTTCGCGGCCCGACCGGTCGCCACCGCTCGTACGTCTCGAGCACGCGTTGGCAGGGGGTGCGAGGTGTCAGCGTTTGCCGTACGCAGCGAGGAATGTGCGGACGCCGGCATCCGCGTAGCGCTTGAGCTCGGCGGGAGTCGCGGGCTCGTCCTGGCCGAGCAGCATCGCTTGGTTCAGCGGGATCGACATCACAAGCCAGTTGAAGTGCGCCGCGGCGAGGCGTGGCTCGTCGAGCTCTGGTACCCCGCGCGAATCGAGCTGCTCGAACGTGCTCGCCAGCGTGTCGATCGTGCGCCCCGGCCCTCGCTCGTAGAACCAGGGCAGGCGAAGCTCGACCGCGGGAATCCCCGGCCTTCTCGGCAGTAGTCGGGTTATCGGTCCCGGCTGGGGGTGGCCGCTACGCGGCCTCTTCCACGTAGCCGGCAGCGGCACACGTATCGCAATACGCGGCCGGCGGCACGCGAGGTTCATAACAACCGGGGCGGCAGCAGGTAGACGACCGCTTGGGCCGGCCTCGACCGATGCGGGCTGCGGCAGCGTCCTTGAGCTCTTCGCGCATGCGATCGAGCTCCGCTGCGTGCTCAGCGCAGAACCGACGGCCCTTCTCGGCCGGCCTCTGACAATGACTTCCACTACGACAGCGCATAGACCGAAAAGCATAGCAAGCAAGCCCGAACGCACGTTCCGTGGGCCGTCACTTGCGCCGCTTTCCGGCTGTGGGCGACAACCGGCGTTGCGTCGGCGGCGACGGCGCCCTGTGCGCCTGGGGACCGGGTGGATTGGGGCCCTTCGGAAGCAGCTGGAAGACAGTCGAGTACCCGTCCAGATAGATCGCGCCGGGGTCGGCGATCACGGGGTTGAAGGCTCCCTGCGGAAACGTGAAGACCTGATTGCCGGTGCGGACGTTCAGCCCCGTGGTGGTCCTCGACGCCAGCGTTGAGTAGTAGACCACGTTGTCGACGATCGTCGCGGCGCCTGAGACCTTGCCGCCCGCGTTGTGGGTCCAGCGGATTGCGCCGGACTGGGCGTTGAAGGCATAGAACCTGCCGTCGTAGGAGCCGATGTAGACGGTCGGCCCAAGCCCAGGCGTGTTGGCGACCGCCGGAGAGGCGTACACGTAGGCGCCGGTCGACGTTGCCCAGGCGAGCGCGCCGGTCCGCGCGCCAAACGAGTACACGCGGCCGTCGGTGTTGCCCATGTAGACCCGCCCGAACGCCACGGCGGGCGTCGAGTAGAAGTTGCCCGACCCGAACCCGAAGTCCGCCCCGCTGGTGTTCGTGGCCCAGATCTGGTGGCCGGTGGCCGCACTGATCGCGTAGGCGCGGCCGGCGTAATCGCCGAAGTAGAGGACGCCGTTCCAGAGGGCGGGGCCGCCCTTGACCGGGCCGCTCGCGTGGAACGTCCAATCGACCTGGCCGGTGGTGGCGTTCAGCGAGTACACGGTTCCGGCCTGGTCGCCGAAGTAGACGGCGTTCCCGTACGCGATCGGAGAGGACTCGGTGCCGGATGGAATGCGCTTGGACCAGGCGATCCGGCCGGTCTTCATCGAGAGCGCCGCGAACACGCCGTTGCCCGGGACCTGCGTCTGGGTGGCGTTTCGATTGCTCGAGAGCAGCGCCACGTACATCAGCCCTTGGCTGATCCCGAGCGCCGGGGAGGCCGCGGCGAGGGTCCCAACCTTCGTCTCCCACAGCTTGTGCCCCGTGCGTTTGTCGAGCGCCTTGGCCGAGCCGTCGTCGTCGATCAGATACAGCGAGTTCTGGTAGATCACCGGTGGGAACTCGAGCAGCGCGAAGTCCTGGAAGTACCAGCCGATGTGGAACGGCGGCGCCGGTGGATCGGCTCCCGGGAAGTAGTGGGTGCGCTCGGCGTCGAACCCGTAGCGCGGCCAGGAGAAGTTGTCCACGGCAACCTTCTGCTTCGGCGGTGGCGTGGTCGCCGGAGAGGTGAACTCGACGTTGGGGTGCGACACGTTGTGCGGAGAGTGGGCCAGGACGAACGCCACCGCGCCTCCGGCCATCACCAACAGGACCGGCACGGCGACGAGCCCGTACCGCAGCCAGCGCCGCGAACCGGGACTCGGCATGGCGGGCATGCTAGCCAGCGACCCACCGAGTAGGCGGTTGGGAAGAAACTATGACTATGTCGGAGTTTCTTCCCAAGCAGGCGTTCGCAAGGATCCGGGCTCTGCCGGCCGCGGGGCCGCTGTTCGCGAGGGTGGACGATCGCGTGCCGTTGCACCTGGTGGGAGGCGCGGTCCGTGACGTCCTGCTCGGGGGCACGCCCTTCGACCTCGACCTGGTGGTCGAGGTCGACCCGGCGCCGTTCGCGACCTCCCTCGGCGGGGCCGTCCGCGTGCACGATCGGTTCGGGACCTCGACCGTGGTCTTGAACGGGTTTGCCTACGACATCGCGCGGGCGCGCACCGAGACCTACGCCCGGCCGGGTGCGCTGCCCGACGTCGAGCCGGCCACGCTGGCCGAGGACCTCCGTCGCCGCGACTTCACGGTCAACGCGATCGCGGTCGCGCTCGCCGGCGAGGCTCCGGGCGAACTGACCGCTGCGCCGCACGCCCTCGAGGACCTCGAGGCGCGGCGGCTGCGCATCCTCCACGACGAGAGCTTCATCGACGACCCGACCCGCCTGCTGCGGCTGGCCCGGTACGCGGGCCGGTTGGGCTTCGAGATCGAGCCCCACACGCGCGACTTGGCCGGCGCGGCGATCGCCGCCGGCGCGCTCGGCACCGTCAGCGGGTCGCGCCTGGGCGCCGAGCTTCGCCTGCTCGCGCGCGAGGACGATCCGGTCGGGGCCTTGCTCGCCGTCCGCGAGCTCGGGCTCGATCGGGCCCTGCACCCGGGGTTCGGGCTCGAGGATGAGGCGCTCGCTCGGCGCGCGCTCGCGCTGCTCCCGGCCGACGGGCGTCCCGACCGGCTGGTCGTGGCGGCCGCCGCGCGGGGTGTTCCCGCCGCGGAGCTGACCGGGCTGCTCGACGGACTGGCCTTCGAGGCCGAGGATCGGGATGCGATCGCGGCCGCGGCCACGCGTGCCGAGGAT
>JAFAZB010000260.1 GCA_019240015.1 Solirubrobacterales bacterium | reverse complement strand
GGCGATCCGCCGTAGCTGGCCCGCGGCAGGCGTGACCCGCACGATCGCGGCCAGCTGATAGCCGAGCGCGCGCGGGTCCACCTCCGCGCGGTAGCCCGTGATCACGCCGGTCTGCTCGAGGCGCCTGACGCGCTCGGCGGTGGCCGGCGGAGACAGGTTGATCCGCCGTCCCAGCTCCGCGAATGGAAGCCGCCCATCCGAGGTCAGCTCACGGACGATGCTGCGATCGATCTCGTCTAGATCTACAAAACCTTGTCCTCGACTCGTGTAAATGCCGTTCTTCATGAGGTGAGCCAACCATAACACCTTCGATTGGCTATGTGACTTTCGGCGCCCTGGCGGCACAATCGAGCGGGTGATCGGCGGTCTGTCTCGAACGCGGCTGAGGAACCGCGCCGACGCGCTCCCGCCCCACGCCTACTTCCTCGGCAGCGCGGTGTTCCACTACCTGGGGCCTTCGTTCGCCGTGCTGTTGTTCGCGCGCGTGGCGCCGCTGGGGGTGGCCTGGCTACGGATCGTCAGCGCCGGGATCGTGTTTGCGCTGGCTCGCCGGCCTTGGCGGACGCTGCGGTCGGTCGACCGACCGACGTTGTGGCTTCTGCTCTGGTGGGGAGTCGTGCTCGCGGCGATGAACGCCTGCTTCTACATGGCGATCCAGCGTCTCGCGCTCGGCACGGTCGCGGCAATCGAGTTCCTGCCCGTGATCCTGCTGGCGGCGCTTGGAGTCCGCTCGCTGCGTAACGGCGCGGCGCTGGCGTTGGCGGTCGGGGGCGTGTTCATCCTCGCCCAGATCGAGCTCGAGGGCCGTCCGCTCGGGCTCGCGTTCGCATTTTGCAACGCGGGACTGTTCGCGCTCTACATCGTGCTCGCGCACCGCGTCGCGCGCAGCAAGAGCATGGGTCAGCTCGACGGGCTCGCGGCGGCGATGCTGGTTGCCGCGGTCGCGATCACGCCGATCGGGGGATGGAGCGTTGCACCGCATCTGCTCGATCCGGTCGCGTTAGCCGCCGGCCTCGGCGTGGGGGTGAGCTCCTCGGTGATCCCGTACGTGTGCGATCAGCTCGCGATGACTCGCCTCAGCAGAGCGACTTACTCGCTGATGGTCGCGCTGCTGCCTGCCACGGCGACGGTCGTCGGGATCGTCGTCCTCGCCCAGATTCCGACGCCTCGCCAGCTGCTCGGCGTTGCGCTCGTGGTGTTGGCGGTCGCGATTCATCGCGAGCGGGCGGAGCCGGGGGAGGCCACCGCTCGGCACCAGCGCGGGCCCTCACGCCGGGCTGCGTGGATGCGGTCGCGACTGCGCGCCGCACCGGAGCGCTGAGAACCCGCCGGCCCACCGAGGCCGCGTAAGCCGTAGCATCAGTACATCGGGGCAATGGCGGTGCGACTGTAATGAGCTCGAGGCGGTTGGCGGCGGCGCTCGCGGGTGGGACAGCGGTGCTCGCGGTGAGTCTGGCGACCGCGCTCGTCGCGGTATCGGGTGCCGCCGCAAGCGGACCGCTGCTTCCCTCGAGCGATCCGTTCTACGCGTACTCCGGATCGCTCGCGCATCTCGCTCCAGGGACGGTGCTCCGCCGACGCACCGTCTCGGTGGTCAGCTCCGGCATCAGCTCCGCGACCGCGACGCAGGTGCTCTACCGGACGACGGGCGAGCTGGGGCAACCGACCGCGACCGTGGCGACGGTGATCGGGCCGGCGGTCCAGCTGGGCGCTCCGAAGCTCGTCTCCTACCAGACCGCCTACGACGCGCTCGGGTCGGAGTGCGATCCCTCCTACACGCTCCAGGGCGGAAACCCTGGCTACAGCACGGCGGCCGAGGAGGAGCAGGTGATCCTCGCCTACGTCCGAGCCGGCTATACGGTGGTGGTCCCCGACTACGAGGGTGAGCGGCTGGACTGGGGGGCGGGGCAGGAATCCGGTTACGGCACGCTCGATGGGATCCGGGCGGCCGAGAATCTGCTCGGCGTGCCGGTCGCCAGCACGCCGGTGGGCATGGTCGGATACTCCGGCGGGTCGATCGCGACCGAGTTTGCGAGCGAGCTCGCTCCCGGCTATTCGCCGACGCTGGACATCGTCGCCACGGCGGAAGGCGGGATCCCGGTGGACTTCTTCCACAACCTGTCCTATATCAACGGCAGCCCCGCCTGGTCGGGCGTGATCCCCGCAGTCCTGGTCTCGGTGGGCCGGGCGTTCGGGATCGACTTCCAGCGCTACCTCTCGCCGTACGGCGTGGGTGTCACCAATCAGGTCAAAGGCGAGTGCATCAACGACTTCGTCGGCGCCTACCCCGGGCTCACCTACCAGAAGCTACTCAAGCCCCAATACCAGGACATCTACAAGATCGCCGACTTCGTCAAGGTGGGAGACCACCTGATCATGACTCGCACGGGCACCCCCAAGGGCCCGCTGTTCATCGGGGTCGGCGACGCCGACGGCACGGGCGATGGGGTGATGGTCACCAGGGATGATCTGGCGCTCGCCCACACGTACTGTCAGCGGGGGGTCTCGGTGCAGTTCAACCAGTACGGCGGCGATGACCACGATCAGGCCGCGGTGCCGTTCGAGCAGGGTGCGCTGACGTTCCTCAGCGAGCGTCTGGCGGGGACGTCCGTGCCGGATGGTTGCGGCTCGATCGGCGCCGGAAACTCGCTCACACCGCTGCCCGTGCCGATCGTCGCGCCGAAGTTGAAGCTGAAGCTCACCTACCTCGGGCCCAGGAAACGGCTGCATGGGATCGTGATCGAGCTGGCGACGTCGACCGCAAGTCTGAGGGGCCTCGTCGTCAGCCTCTGGCGGGGGCGCAAGCTGATCGCGAGGGTCAAGATCAACCGGCTCACCACCAGCGCACACCGCGTGATCTTGAGGAACAGGGGCCATCTCCCGGGGGCCGGTCGCTATACGCTGAAGATCACCGAAGGCAAGACGACCCTGCTGGTGCGGGGCGTCAGGATCCGGTAGCGGCAGCGCCGCACGAGCGCATGACGACCGGTCCGCTTCGCGATCTGCGCGTGCTCGAGTTCGCGGGCATCGGGCCCGGGCCGTTTGCGGCGATGCTGCTCTCGGACATGGGCGCCGACGTGGTCAGCGTCACGAGGCCCGGTGGCTCGGCTCTGCTCGGTGGCGCCGACGTCACGTCGCGAGGGCGCACGACGGTTGAGGCGGACCTCAAGCAAGCGCCGGGTCGAGCGTTGGTCGGCTCGCTCGCCGAGGCGGCCGAGGTGCTGATCGAGGGCTTCCGGCCCGGCGTGATGGAACGGCTCGGGCTTGGTCCGCAAGACCTACTGGCGCGCAACCCGCGGCTGGTGTACGGCCGAGTGACCGGCTATGGGCAGGAAGGCCCGCTGTCGGCCCGGGCGGGCCACGACATCAACTACATCTCGATCGCAGGGGCGCTGGGGGCCACCCGCCGCGCCGGCGAGCGCCCCATGTTCCCGTTGAACCTGCTCGGCGATTACGGTGGCGGTGGGATGCTGCTCGCGCTCGGCGTGCTGGCGGCGTTGGTTCACGCGCGCGCGCGCGGACAAGGGCAGGTCGTGGACGCCGCGATGGTCGACGGCGTCTCGCAGTTGGCGACGATCGTGCACGGCCTGCACGCGCGCGGGATGTGGTCCTCGCAGCAGGGCGCCAACCTGCTCGACAGCGGCGCCCACTTCTACGAGGTGTATGAGACCTCGGATGGCAGATACGTCTCGGTCGGCGCGCTCGAGCCGCAGTTCTACGCCGAGCTGCTCGAGCGCTTGGAGCTGCCGCCAGACGAGCTCCCGCAGTGGGATCGGGAGCGCTGGCCGAGCTTCAAGGAGCGGCTCGCGGCGGTGTTTCGGACCCACACCCGAGATCACTGGGCCGAGCTGTTCGCGGGCTCCGACGCCTGCGTGACTCCGGTGCTGGAGCTGTTCGAAGCCTCCTCGCATCCGCACAACGAAACGCGGGGCGCGTTCCTGGAGCTGGACGGCGCCACGCTTCCCGCGCCCGCGCCGAGGTTCAGCATCACGGCCAGCGGCTACGCGCGATCCCGAGTGGCCTCCGGCGAGCAGGTGCTGGCGCGGTGGAGCGCGACCGCCACCCAGGATTCGAGCTAGATGGAGATTTCTCGACCTATACCTGAGAAATCTCCATCACGCTCGGGGGGCGGGCGCCCCGGCGTCTCCATCACGCTCGGGGGAGGCCGCTGCCCCGGCGTCCGCCACACGGCTACGGTCGCGCCGCGATCACCGTCGACGCGCTCGCCAGCAGCGCCCGGCCGTAGGCGTCGCTGAGCAGGAGCCGCACCCGGTAGCGCCCAGGCCTGGCGAACGTGTGGGACGCGGTCACCGTGCGCCGCGCACCCGCGCCGCGAACGCCGACGCCGGAGCGCTGGCCGTCGCCCCAATCGATCGTGGCCCGCAGCGAGGCTCCGTAGGAGTCGGCAGGCAGCGCGAGGTCGGCGAGCGCACCGCGCCAGCGGATCCCCGCAACGGGGCGGGGCGAGCTGGGGCGCAGCACCGGAAGCTGATAGCCGGGAGAGTCGTCGAGCGTCAGCGGAACCCCGCCGCGGACCGTGCCGAGGTTCGTCAGCGCGACGCGCTCCAACCCGTTGCCGACGCCACCGTTGCTCGTGACCGCGATCGCGAGCGTGTTCTCGCCGCCGGGGTTGAGCACACCATTCGGAACCACGAACGTGTGCTGGGGGCCGACGTTGGCGATGTACTGACCCATGTTCCAGCCGTTGACGAAGATCAGCGCCCGGTAGTCGGCGGCGAACCGCGGCGTCGAGGGATTGCCGATCGTGAGCCCCAGTGAGGCGTCGTCCACAGCCGGGACGTCGAGCCGGAAGCTTGTTCGATACCAGGTCGTCCCTGGGGCGGCACTCGCGGCGGGGAGCGAAGCCGACGACCACGCGTGGTCGGGGTAGCCGGGCAGGTACCAACCGGCGCGCTCGCCGTAGAGACCGCCGTTGTTGACCGCGCCGCGGACCGCGTCGGTGATCTCCTCGCCGCCCTCGTTGCCCTGGATCTTCCAACCCGGGTGGACGTTCACCGCTCCGGCGCCGGCGTCCGCAAACGCGACCGAGATCAGCCCTCGCCCCTCCTTCTGCGCGTCGTTGATGCCCCCGTCCTCGTTGTGTGAGTCGTCGCGGACCATCACCGCCAACAGGTGGCGGCCACTGGTCCGCAGACGGGCTGGGATCGTAAACGTGGCGGTGCCGGTCGTGGGCGGCGAGCTGACTCCGGTGCCGAGCACGTCCTGGCCGAGGTAGCGGCCGTCGAGCCACGCCTGGAGCATCCCCGCCCCGCCGCCGCCGAACCGCAGCGCGACCGAGGCCGCCGCGCCGGCGCCCGAATAGCGCGCGCGATACCACACGTCGCCGTGGTGAAAGCCGTAGTCGTCGGCGGTCAGGACCGGCTGTCCGGCCGGTGGGGGCGTGGTGCTGTTGGTGTGCGCCTTGCTCGCGGACAGCCACGCGGAATCATCGAACGACGGGTCGGCCTCGGGGGATTCGCGGGCGCTGCGCCAGACGGCGTTGGACAGATCGGGCAAGCGCACGGGCGCGGGACCGGGGAGCCGCGCAACCGTCACGAGGCTGCCGGCCGTGGTGGCTCGCACGGCCACTGGAGCGCCATTCCAGCGCAGGCGCGCAACCCCCCGGGGAGCCCAGACCTCGAGCGTGGTCGGCATTGAGGTGTCGCCGCGCAGCGAGAGCCCGCCTGCGTCCGCGGTCGCGCCGCGCACCAGGTAGGGGCCGCGCTCGAGCACCGGACCGGCCGAGGTCTGCTGACGCCAGAAGCTGCCGGCCACGTCGTCGTCGGCGATCAACAGCAGCGCCGGACGAGCCCCGCCGCCGGTGATCCGTACCTCGATCAGCCCCCGGTGAACGTAGTCGAGCCGCTCGTCGTGGGTGGTGGGGTCCCACGCGCTGCTCACCGCTCCGGCCAGGACCCGGACGGTCGGCTGGACGCGGTAGCGAAGCACGGTCTCGCCATCCTCGCCCGCCGGGTCGTGCAGCAGCACCAGATCGCCTCCGCCCTGTCGCAGGCGAGTCATGATCTGGGAGGTCGAGTAGACCAGGTGCTGGCCGCCCAGCTGGTAGTCGGCCACCAGGATCTTGGCGTCCTGGCCGTCGATCCGCAATGTCCCCGATTGCGGCACCGTGTAGCTCCCGTCGGCCGTCGTGAGCGGGAACCTGAAGCTGTCGTCGCTGGTCGCGCTGGACGGGTTGTGCATCGCGGTGTAGAAATGGGTCCCAGTGTCGGGGTTGACGTCGTCGTAGACCTTGACCGCGGGTGAGCTTGGGACGATTGGCGGCCCAGGATCGAGTTTGGCGATCTGCGGGACGCTGCGTAGGAACAACCCGATCTCCTTCATCGCGGTCGCTTTGGGACGGATCTGGCGCGCTTCGTCCAGCGCCGCGCCGTAGTCGTAGGAGGTGTAGACGACCGGGGCGGGCAACCATCCCCATGAGGTGCCACCGAACGTCATGTAGAAGTTCTCGAGCGTCAGCCGGTTGGCGATGTTGGTCTCGTAGAACACGCGCTCGTAGCCCGGCCCTTCGCGTGCCGCCATGCAGGGGTAGGTTCCGACGCTGCCCCAGTAGTCGAACCAGCCGCCACCGAACTCGGCCACGTCGCCCGGCGTCAGGGGCGAGGCCGAGGCGCCGCCCTTGGCGCCGCCGGGCCCCCAGATACCCCAGTCCGGAGCCGCGTTTGGGGTCCCGGGGGTTCCGTCGGTGTTACAGGTCCCTCCCGGGTAGCCGTCGAAGCCGTACAGATCGACGGGGCCGGCCACGGTCCCCGGCACGCTCGAGCTGGTCGGCACCCAGAAGCCGTTGCGGCTCTTGTCGTTGTGGAAGATCGGGACGGTGATCCCGTCGGCCCGCGCCTTGGCGGCCAGGTG
>JAFAZB010000241.1 GCA_019240015.1 Solirubrobacterales bacterium | reverse complement strand
GAGGTCGACCTCGACATCGAGGTGATCCGGGAGCTGGCGCCGAAGGCTCAGATCCTCGACTACGAGGCGCCTTGCTGCGGAGCAGCCGCGTTCTCGGCCGGGATCGACCGGATCGTCAAGGATCGACGCGCGAAGCTGGTCAACTTCTCCTACGGGCAATGCGAGCTCGAGCTGACCCCGTTCTCCGAGCTCCACGCGGCCGACGCGTCGTTCGCCGCCGCGGCGGCCGCCGGCGTGACGGTGTTCGTGGCCTCCGGTGACCAGGGGGCCTACGAGTGCCAGCGAGACGACACCACCAACCACACCTTGTCCGTCTCCTGGCCCAGTTCCTCGCCGAACGTGGTCTCGGTCGGCGGCACCTATGTCGACGTTCGCCAAGACGGCAGCCGGCTCGATGAGGTGGGGTGGGAGGACGTGCTCAGCCACGCCGGCGGAGGCGGCGGTGTGAGCACGCTGTTTCCGCGACCCGGCTGGCAAGCCGGCGTCCCGGGGATCAACAACGGCTACACCACCAACCCACCGCGCCGGCAGACGCCGGACGTGGCCGCCGACGCAGATGGCGCCAGCGGCTACTCGGTCTACAGCCAGGGTCAGGACGCGATGGTTGGCGGCACCAGCGCCGCGGCGCCGCTGTGGACCGGTTCGTTCGTGCTGATCAGCCAGCTCGCGGCCCGCAGCCACGTGCGGTTGCCGTTCATCGCGCCGCTGCTCTACCGGGCGGCGGCGCGAGACCCAAGCGCTTTCTACGACGTCACGCTAGGCGGCAATCGCTTCTATAGCGCCGGCCCGGGATGGGACTATTCGACCGGCCTCGGGGTGCCCGACATGGCCGCGCTCGCTCGCGACGTGCTCGCGGAAGCCCAGGGGCACTAGCGCTCAGGTGGCGCGCGGCGCGGCCTGGCGCAGAGACGGACGAGCGCAGGCGCGGCTGCTGTCCGCGTTGGCGCTCGCGGGTCCAACGATTCTGGCGGCCGTCCTGTGTGGCTATCAGATCACCACCAGGAGCCTCGGATTCGACGAGGCGGCAAGCGTTACGATCGCCTCCCAGCACGGCGGCTCGTTGGGGCACGCGATCGCGCACGACGGGGGCAACATGTCCGCCTATTACGCCGGGCTGCACCTGGTCGTGGGCGCGCTGGGCGACGGACCACTCGCGATCCGGCTCCCGTCGGCGGTCGCGGTCACGGCCACCGTGGCCGTGGTCTGCGTGCTCGCGCGGCGACTGCTCGACTCGCGCGCTGCGCTGCTCGCGGGCCTGCTCAGCGCCGTCAGCCTGCCGCTGGTGTTCTGGGCCCAAGACGCGCGTGGCTACGCGCCGATGGTGGCGTTCACGGCGGGCTCGTTCCTCGCGTTCGTGGTACTGGTGGAGCGCGCCGTCGAGCGGCGGCCGGTTCGCTGGGCGCTGCTCGCGTACGTCGGATGCACCAGCTTGGCGCTGTACTGCGGGCTCGTCGCGGTGCTCGTGGTGCCCGCGCAGCTGCTGACGCTGGTTTGGGCTCGCCGAGCGCTCAGACCGGCGGCCGCCGCGCTCGGCGCGACCGCTGTCTGTTGCTCACCGCTGGCGGTGCTGGCGCTGGATCGGGGACCGGGCCAGCTGTTCTGGGTCCCCAGCCCGTCGCTCACCGGCCTCAAGCAGGCGCTGGAGCTGCTGAGCTCCGCCGGGCTACAGCCCAGCTTCCACGCCACCTCGACCACCATCGTGCTGATGGCCTGCACGCTGGCGATGCTGGCGGTGGCTGGCCTGGCCGCGGCGCCGGCGCTCGCGGAGCGGCGCCCGTGGGCCACGCAGGCCCCGGTGCTCGCGCTCTCGTGGCTCCTGGTCCCGTTCGTCCTGGCGCTCCTGGAGTCGATCCTCTGGCAGCCCATCCTCGTCCCCCGCAACCTCTTGGTCTCGGTCCCCGCGGTGGCGCTGCTGCTGGCCTGGGGCCTGACGCATCCGCGCGTGCCGCCCCCGCTCGCCTGGTCTCTGCTGGCGGGCCTCCTGATCCTGAGGGCGCTCCAGCTGGCCCCGAGCTATGGGGTCTCGCCCGAGGACTGGCGGGGCGCAACCGGTTACGTGCTGGCCCGCAGCCGACCCACTGACTGCGTCGCGTTCTACCCATCCGACGGTCGAATGGCGTTTCGGTACTACCTGGTCGCGGCTCACCTCGAGCTTGCGCGCGCGCCCGCGCCGGTGCTTCCCGTAGCACCGTGGCGTGCGCTACGGCCGTACGTCGAGGACTACGCGAGTCTCTCGAGCGGGCAAGTGAGTGCGCTGCACACCCGGTGCCCGCGGCTGTGGCTCGTGTCGAGTCACGAGGGGCAAGCGGACGGCCCCGCTCGCTCGCGGGCCAACTCCGAGCGCTACCTCGAGCTGGTCGCCGCGCTGGGCGGTAGTTACGCGCACTCGAGCGCAGTCACATTCGGCTACGCCAGCCGGATCCGGGTCGAGTTACTGACGGCCTGAAGCTCAGGGACGCAGCGTGGTGCCGATGAACGTCAGCGAGCTCATGCCGGCGAGCAGCGCCGCGTTCGCGCACGCCAGCCACAGGTACTTTCGGCCCTTGACGAAATGAGCGATCACCACCACGGCCGGAAAAGCGGTGATCAGCAGTCGCGGATTCGGCGGCGTGTATTCGGAGGTGAGCGCGAGCAGCGAGATTCCCACGGTCCACACGAGCGCCTCGACCGATACCTGGCGGCGCGTGCGGAACAACAGCACCAGGCCACCGGTCAAGATCGCCGCGCCGAGCAGGCCCACGACCAGGTTGAGGTTGATCGTGGGGTGGTTGAAATGCGAGAAGGAGAGCTCCCGGGCGAGGCCGCGGGCGAGGTGCACGAGCGCCAGCGGGTCGGTCCGCTCGTGCCATCCGTAACGCTGGGCTCGGAGACTCGCCACCGGCGTCCCGGTCCAGCTCCACAGGAAGGCGGCGAAAGCGACCACCCCCGTCAGCGACAGCGCGGGCGCGAACAAGCTCCGCCGGGCCCCGCGGCCATTCCAGCCGCGTCTTCGCAGCTCCAGCGCTGCCGACACCGCGCACACGGGGATCAGTGCCAGCGCCTCGGGCTCGGTGGCGGTGGCCAGCCCCGCCAGCACCCCGGCGATGATCCATCTCCGCCGCTCCAGGGCGAGAATGCAGCCGGCCGCGAGCGGCAGCATCAGCCCCTCGGCGTAGGCCATCGAGAACACCACCGAGCCTGGAAACAGGCAGAACAGGGCCCCGGCTCGACGGCCGCTTCGCTCACCCCACCAGCCCGCGGCGAGGCGGTGTACCAGCACCGCGGCCGCCAGGCCCCCGACCCCGGAAACGAGCACGCCCGCGAACGTCCTGTTCGCGATCGTGTCGGGCAACGGGGCCGCGTGGGCCACCGCCCACATCGCGGTCGGGTACAGAGGGAAGAAGCCGAGCGTCGTCGGGAGGTGCGAGATGGAGGTGGGATATCCCTTGGCGGCTAGCTCCCGATACCACAGCCCGTCCCAGTTCGCGAGCTCGTGGTTGAACGCGTGGTGGCGTAGGACATCGTCGAGCGACGCAACCAGCAGCAGCAGCGCACGAGTCCCCAGGTAGATCAGGATCGTCGATCTGACCGCGGACAGCGAGATCGCCCAGCGGGTCAGCCGGCTCGGCGCAGCCAAGCGCGCAGCCTCGCCGACCAGCGGAGCGCGATCCCCGCCGGCGCCGCCTGCAACGCCGCCAGCCGCGGGGGCGGAATCGATCGGCTCGGAGGTAGTGCCCACGCGCGCTGAGTGTAGGCGCGCGGCCGCGCGGCCAGGACGCGCGCGGCGAGCTGTTAAGACGCGCTGGGGGCTTTGCGTCGCGGCGTCTTGGCGCTCTTGCGCGGCGCCCGCGAGGGAGTCTTTGACTCCGGCGCCGGCGCCTCCTTGACGTGCAGCATGTTGTCGACCTCACGAACCCCGGGGACGGCGCGAGCGCCGCTGACCAACTGGTCGATCTCGGCCTGATCGTCGAGCTCGCCGCGCAGCGACACGACCCCGTCGACGACATCGACGTTGACCTCGCCCTTGGCGGCATCGGGGCGGCGGAAGATCTCGGAGCGCACCCGGTCCGCGAGCGCTTGGTCATCCGCGGGGGGAGTCGCCGCGGCCGTTGCCTCGTGGAGGATGCCCGCGGCCTGGCCTTGCACGTTCCGAGCCTCGCGGGCGCCGTGGCGGGCGAGGCGACGAGCGGTGGACCGGGTCCGGTCGACCAGCAATCTGCGGCGACGCCTGCCGTCTGCCGGATCCATCAGATACTCGATGCCGGCCCCGGCGAGCGCCGCGATCGTCAGCCGCGAGCCTCGGCGCGCCTCGCGCTGGCCGGGTGGCGGCGTACGCAGGACGAGCTGCACCGTATCGAGTCCCAGCCGAGCACCCGTCCCCGCGGCCCGCGCTCCGGTCCGCGCCACCCGGCGGGTCGCTCTGGTTCCGGTGCGGACAGATCTGCGGGCAGTCTTGGCCGCCGTCCGGATCGCAGTTATCGGCTTCGCGGCATCCTTGCGCGCAGGCATCAGATTGCGCATGTGCGCCTCCTCGGTGTCTTGTTACCCCTAGCTCGTCGCTACCCCCGCCC
>JAFAZB010000055.1 GCA_019240015.1 Solirubrobacterales bacterium | reverse complement strand
CGCAATCCCGGGCAGGATCGAGCCGGATGTGGGCGAACGCAGGGAAAAACAGATGCCCGCTGCTAGTCTCAACTCCGCGTCCGCGCTCCCTCCAGGGCGCGAGCCTCAGTCCCAGCCCGCCGACCTTGCCATCCGCTCGCCGAGCGGCTGACGCTTCGCAAACCACGTGTTTACGCGCCGTCCCAAGATCTCTCGGCTCGCTCGCCGCCAGAAGGTCGATGCCCTGATCTCGGCGCTCTCCTACCAGGATCTGGTGCCGACCCGCGAGGGAGGTCGGATCGACCTCGGCGCGTCGATCCGCCAGCAGGCAGCCGTTGCGCTAGGTGAGATCGGCGGTTCTTCGGCGATGCTGGCACTGATCGACTTCGGCATGCACGATCCTGCGGCGCCGGTGAGGCTCGCGGCGGTGGAGTCGCTGGCCGGCAGCACCGAAGCGGAGGTGGTGGTGGCCTTGGTCGGCGCGGTATGCGACTGGCGGGATCCCCGCTATGGCGAGGCTCGAAGCGCCGCTCGACACGTTCTGCGCGAGCTTCCCAACGACGCTGCACCGCTGCTCGCGCGGGCGCTCGTCGATCACGCCCCCTCTTCCGGCCTCGACGACGACGAACGCTTGGCGGTCAGGGAGCTGCTCGGCTATCACGGCCTCAAGGCCCGCGCCGCCGCCTCGGCGCTGATGCAGGCGCTGCGCGAGTACGACGAAGACAGCTCCGCGCGCGTGGTCGACGCGCTCGTCGAGCTCGACCCGTGGGGCGTCGCTGAGCTGATCGACGCGCTCAACGAGGCGCGCACCAGCTCCGCTGCCGCCGAGATCCTCGGCCGCCGTCACGAAGGTGAGGCCGTCGACGCGCTCATCTGGCTGCTGCGCAGCGGCGACGCCCCGGCCCGCCGCGCCGCGGCCACCGCGCTCGGCGAGCTGCGCGACCCGCTGGCCGCCGAGCCTCTGCTCGACGCCATCAACGACGAGTCCTACGTCGTGCGCGTTGCGGCGGCGGGCGCCGTCGAAGAGCTCGGCACGATCGCGATGCTGCTCCGGCTGCTCCCCGACAGCCGCCCGCAAGCTCCCCAGCTGAGGCCTCCGCCCCGCGGCTCCAGACCTCAACTCCGGCGCTGGCAGGGCGCTTGGACGCAAGCCAAGGCCTATCTGACCGAAGAGCGCAGGCACGGGTCCGACGAGCAAGAAGGGCTCGAGCACTCCCGCCAGCTCGGGCCCCCTGCTCCCGAGTGGAGCGCGCGTCCACCCGAGCAGGAGCGTCCGGCGGAGAGTCTGGCGGAGGCCCCGGCGGAGGGCGAGGCGTTCCCGCAGGAGGGTGGGCCGGGGGCCCCGGCGGAGGGCGACGCCGCCGATGAGCCCGCGGCGATCTGGGGCGCGGCAGAGGCGGCCGCCGGCGACGCTCGCACCGGCGCGGACACCTGGGGACCTGCGGCGGCCGCGGAGGAGCCCTTGGCGTCGCAGGAGCCTGAGGCCTGGGCCCCGGCGGACGCCCCGGCTGGGCCCACCGAGTCTGCTGAGCCTGAGGCGCCCTGGGCTCCTACGGGGCCCCCCGCTGGATCGTGGGTGTCGCGGGAGCCTGAGGCGGACTGGGGCCGGGCGTCCGAGCCGCCCTCGAGCGAAGCTCACCGGCCACGGGAGGAGGCGCCGGCCGAGGAGGTCCCAGTCGAGTGGCCGCAGCCGGAGGCGTCGGGGGAGGAGGCGCCAGTCGAGTGGCCGCAGCCGGAGGCGCCCGTCGCAGGCGAGCTCAGATCCTATGACTGGGGTGCGGAGGCCCGGCCCCCCGAGGGCTATCTGGCCCCGACGCAGCAGTGGCCCACCGATCAGAGTGCCGCAGAGGAGCAACGATCGACCCCCGAGGCCGGCGAGCGCCCCTGGGTCGCAGGAGAGCAGCCTTGGGCGCAGGCGGCCCGCCAGTGGATGGTCAACGAGCCGGCTGCCGCCCCCTCCGAGGCAGAGTCTGAGCTGGAACCGCAGCCGACCGGCGACGAGACCTCATTCGGCGGCTGGGCCGTGTACGAGCCAGATGTGCAGGAGCCGGAAGGGCCGCGCCAGGACTCCGCGGAGCGTTACGCGACCGCGTCCGAGGCGAGTCAGGAGCCCGAGCCACAACCGCCGCCCGAGCGCGAGCCCCAAACCGCGGCGGAGACAGTCACCGAGACCTCTGGCGAGGCCCGCGAACCCTCGTCCGAGCAGCCCGTGTGGGCGCCCGGCCAGACCGGCGAGTGGGCTGACCTGCGGATCCTGGCCGCTCGCTGGCAGTCCACCGCGGACTCCGCGGACGGCGACGGCGAGGCCGGGGAAGCGCAGCCTCGATCAGGCGAAGAACCCGATCCGAGCCCCACCGCAGGCTCGCCTCGGAACGGCCCCGCCTCACGGAGACGCGGTGGGCTGCTGCGCCGTGTGTTCCGTGGCCGCGAGGACGGTTGAGCCTCCGCCTCGGCGGCGCGCCGGCCGCGGTAGCTCCGGCGACCGCGACTCAGCCCAGCGAACGATGGCGATTTGGTTCGACCCCTCCGAACCAAATCGCCAAAGTTCGCCGTGGGGCTGGGGGCCACGCGCGCCGCGCGCACCCGCGGCCCTGGGCCAGCCGGACCGCCCGGCTAGCGTCTGACGTACGCCACGCGGTTCCAGCTCGGCTCGGGCGCGAGCTCGATCGGCTCGCCACCCCGGTCGGGCTGGATGTAGAGGAACGCGTTGGTCTCCTCGTCGAAGGCGACGTCGAGCTCGCCTTCCTTGACGCGCTGGT
>JAFAZB010000478.1 GCA_019240015.1 Solirubrobacterales bacterium | reverse complement strand
ACAACGCTTGGATTGGCGAGCGCGAACGCGATCGCGAGCGCGGCGGGGCTGACGCCGAGCTCCTCGGCGAGCGCCCGGAGCCTGCGGCCCAGCTCGCGCGCCGAGCGTAGGCGGGGATCGTCGAGCTCGGGCTCGGCGCGGCCGGAGCCGCCCGCGTCGTACTTGCCGGTCAGTACGCCGCCCGCCAGCACGTACGAGGCGACGACGCCGGCTCCGGACGCGGCCAGTGCCGCTTCCATCTGCTCGCTCTCGACCCAATCACGGGCGACGAGGCTGTATGGCAGCTGGGCCACGCAGGGCTGCACGACGCCCTGCTGCTCGGCTGCCTGTGCAGCCTCCCGGAATGCCCCCGGCTCCCAGTTGACGATTCCCCACGCCCGCGCCTTGCCGGAGTCGATCAGCTCTCCCATCGCGCTCACCAGCTCTACGATCGGCAGCCCCGTCGGTGCGGGGTTCGCGTAGATCAGGTCGACGTAGTCAAAGCGCATCCGCCGCAGGGACTCCTCGAGCTCCTGGGCCGCGCTCTGCCGGGGCCAGAATTCCCACCACAGCTTGTTGGCGACCACGGTGTCTGCGCGGTCCCATCCGCAGGCGCGAAACAGCTCGCCGAACAGGACCTCGGAGTAGCCGGTGGCGATCGGAGCCTGACCGGTCTCGTCGTTGTAGCGCGCGTCGTCGAGGAAGTTGAACCCGTGCTCGCGAGCGGCGCGCATCACCGCGACCCCGTCCTCGCGCGGAATGCGCTCGAACGTGCGCCACGAGCCCAGCGCGAGCCGCGAGCCCTCCAGTCCCCCGGAGCCGAGCGGTCTGCGCTCCATCACGCGGGCATTCTCACAGTTGACGTGTGCCGCCACCCGCTAGCCTTGCCGCGCGATGCATCGGTTCAAGCGAGCGCTGACGCTGATCGCCGTCACTGCTGTGTGCTCGTTCCCGGCGCTGTCGCTCGCGGCGTGCGGCTCCACCGCGCATCTCGTAGGTGGTGTCGCAGCGCATCACATCGCCAATCACTTCGCCCGGACACCGGCCGCGCGCCGCAGAGTCAACAAGGTCTTCTGCCTCTACCACGGCCACCGGGTGCTGGTCGACCTGCGGACCCACCACGTGTTCGCGGCGGGACTCAACGCAGTCGCCGCTTATCGCGCCTGCAAGGCGGGCTTCGGGCGACACTGACCGTCGGGCGTCCGCGGCCTCCTACACCGCCGCCCGGGCGAAGCGCTCGCGCAGCACGGTCTTCTTGAACTTCCCGGTCGCAGTGCGCGGGATCTCCTCCACGAACTCGAACCGGTCGGGCAGCTGCCACTTGGCGTAGTGGCGAGCAAGGTGCTCGCGTAGCTGCTCGGGGCTGGCGTCGGCCCCCTCGCGCACCACCACGACGGCGAGTGGTCGCTCCCCCCATTGTTCATCCGGGACCGCGATCACCGCGGCCTCCGCAACCGTGGGGTGGGCCATCAGCTGGTTCTCGAGGTCGACCGAAGAGATCCACTCGCCGCCTGACTTCACCAGGTCCTTGGAGCGATCACAGATGCGGATGCAGCCCTGGGGGCTGATGCGCACCACGTCGCCGGTCTGAAACCAGCCGTCGTCGGTGAACTTCCCGCTGCCCTGCCCACCGTGATAGGCGCTCGCCACCCAGGGCCCCCGCACCTCGAGCTCGCCCATCGCCTCGTCGTCCCAGGCAATCAACTCGCCATCCTCACCCCTGGCGCGGATCTCGACGAGCGGCGTCGGGACCCCCTGTCGGCTGCGGTAGTCGTAGCGCTCCTCCTCGCTCGCCGAGTCGAGCTCCACGGGCAGCCGGCACACGGTCCCGAGCGGTGACAGCTCGGTCATTCCCCAAGCGTGCACCACCGTCAGGCCGTGCCGGTCGAAGCCCTCCAGCATGCTCTGCGGCGCCGCCGAGCCGCCGACCACCAGGCGCTGCAACGCACGCAGATCCCACCGCTCGGGCTCCGCATCGAGCGCCTGCAGGACGGCCATCCACACGGTGGGCACGCCGGCCGTCATCGTCACTCGCTCGTCCGCCAGCAGGTCGAGCACGCTAACCGGATCGAGGCGGGGCCCCGGAAGCACGATCGCCGCTCCGACCATCGCCGCGGTGTACGGCAGGCCCCACGCGTTGACGTGGAACATCGGCACCACCGGCAGGACCGTGTCGCGCCCGGAGAGCCCGAGCTCATCGGGCAGCGCCGAGGCGATCGAGTGCAGCACCAGGCCGCGGTGGGAGTAGAGCACGCCCTTCGGTCGCCCCGTGGTGCCCGACGTGTAGCACATGGCGCAGGCCCTGCGTTCGTCGAGGGTGGGCCACTCCATCTGCTCCCCGGAGCCCAGCAGCGACTCGTAGTCCAGCGAGCCCTCGGGCGTCGACCCGGAATGCGAGACCACGATCACATGCTCGAAGTTCCACGCCGAGCGCACGGAGTCGAACACCTCCAGCAGCGATTCGTCGACGACGATCGCCTTGTCGTCGGCATCGGCGAGGATGAAGCTCAGCTCCTGGGGGTGAAGCCGGGGGTTCAGCGTGTGGATCACGGCTCCCAGCAGCGGCACCGCGAAGTACAGCTCGAGGTGCTCCGGCTGGTTCCAGAGCAACGTCGCGACGCGATCTCCGTCCCCGATCCCGAGGCCCGCCAACGCAGACCCCAGCCGCCTTGCGCGCTGGGCGCACTCGCCGAACGTCGTACGGTGAATCGAGCCGTCCGGGCGGCGCGAGACGACGCTGCGGCCTGCGCTGATCCGCTCGGCGCGTTCCACGACGTTGGTCAGCGACAAGGGGTAGTCGTCCATCATCAGGCCGGTGCTGGTCTCGCTCATGCCTCCTCCTTCTCGCTGCTGGCGGTGCGCCGTCCGGAGCTGTTCGCGAACGCCGAAGGGAAGAGCATGAAAGCCACAGGCGATCTATGCAAGCCGCAGGCGATAGTTTCCGCTCGGTGCCAGGGCACCAGCCATGGGAGCCGTACCTCGACGTGCCCACCGAGCCCTTTCCGGAGATGTCGTGGTGCGGTTGGGGCGACCCCGCGCAAGTGCCGTCCCTGCCCGAGCGGGTCCGCGGACTGCTCGCAGATGCGCTGGGCGTTCGCGAGCCGGCAGGCCGCCGGGCGTCACTGGAGGAAGTAGAGCTCCCGCCGGCCCGGTTGCCGGACGTCGTGTCCTCCGAGCTGCGCGGCGTGGTGGGCCAGGCGCACGCCCGCGAGGACCGGGAGGCGAGGATCCGGCACACGCGTGGGCGCTCGACGCTCGACCTGCTCCGGATGCGCGCCGGCGACGCCCTCGACGCTCCCGACCTGGTGGTGATGCCCGGCTCTCACCAGGAGGTGCTGGCGCTGCTGGCGATCTGCTCCCGGCGACGGGTCGCGGTCGTGCCGTTCGGCGGAGGGACCTCG
>JAFAZB010000417.1 GCA_019240015.1 Solirubrobacterales bacterium | reverse complement strand
GATTCCTTCGCGCGTTACCCGTGATCGCGGTGATGTGGTGCAGGCCGTTTAGTCGCATGGCGACTCCCGGGGTGGAGGGTTGATACTGCCGAGTATAGCGAGGTAGTTGCGGGGTCAAGTATCAGTGCAGATGATCACATCGAGCGTGCGTGGGCCGTGTACACCCGCCACGCGCACCATCTCGATGTCGACCGTCGCGGACGGGCCCGAGACAAACGTCAGCGGCCGCGTCGGTTCCAGCAGCGAGATCGCCTCCGGCACCGAGCCGACCAGCCGGCTGGCTCTGACGACGCACAGGTGGTAGTCCGGCACCAGCGTGAGCGCCCGTCGCCCCATCCCCACCGAGCCGTCGAGCACGATCGACCCGGTCTCTGCGATCGCGACCGCACACGTCGTCAGGACCCCATCGGCTCCGTCGAGCTCGTGTGGATCGAGCGGCGGCTCGTCGCGCAGCGGATCGCTCTCGGCCAGCCAGGAGTCGGGCAGGCCCTCCGGGGCCACCACACGGCGGACCCCGCGGACTCGAAGCGTCGCGCGGACCGCTTCGTCGAGCCCACTCGCGTCGACCCGTTGAGACTGGGCGCCGTAGTGCCCGAGGCGGGCGATGAACGTCTCCAATCCGTCATCGCTGCGTGTGCGGTAGTCGCGGGGAATCTCCACGCCCTCGGCGCCCCCGGCTCCGGCCGCGATCGCGCGCCTGACGTCGGCCAGCACCTGCTCGCGCGCGCTCATCACTCGCGGTGCCCCCGCACCCACCAGTCGCGAAATGTCTCGGGCGGGGGCGCGGGCAGGTCACGCACCGCGGTCCAGCGCGACAGCGGCGGCGGGCCTCCGCGCCGGAAGAAGCGCAGCAAGCGGCCCAGCCTGAGCGTCGCCGTCCAACGGCGGCGGCCCTTCATCGCCGCCGCCGCAGCCGCGAACAGGGCCCGCTCTGCCCCAGCGTGGGTGGTCTTGACGGCGTCGTGCCGGAGCTTGACCAGCACGCTCGGGATGTCGATCTTGACTGGGCAGACCTCGTAGCAGGCTCCGCACAGCGAGGATGCGAAGGGGAGCTTTGAGGCATGCTCGATGCCCACTAGCTGGGGCGTCAAAATCGCGCCGATCGGGCCTGGATAGGTGGCGCCGTAAGCGTGACCGCCGGCGCGCTCGTAGACGGGGCACACGTTCAAGCACGCGGCGCAACGGATGCACCGGAGCGCTTGCCGCCCCAGCCGGTCGGCGAGCACCTTGGTGCGCCCGTTGTCGAGCAGCACGATGTGGACGTCCTGTGGCCCGTCGCCCGGCGTAACGCCCGTCCAAACCGAGTTGTAGGGGTTCATGCGCTCGCCGGTCGAGGAGCGCGGCAGCAGCTGGAGGAAGACTTCCAGGTCACGCCAGGTCGGGACGAGCTTCTCGATTCCCACCACCGAGATCAGGGTCTCAGCGAGCGTCAGGCACATGCGGCCGTTGCCCTCCGACTCCGCGACCAGCAACCCGCCGGTTTCCGCGATCGCGAAGTTGGCGCCGCTGATCGCGATCTTGGCGTTCAGGAACATCCGCCGCAGGTGCCGGCGTGCAGCCTCGGCGAGCGCTTGCGGATCGTCGGAGAGCCCGGGGGTTACGTCGCCCATCTCGCGGAGGAAGATCTCTCGGATCTCGGCCCGGTTCTTGTGGATCGCGGGAACGACGATGTGGCTGGGCCGGTCGCCGCCCAGTTGCACGATCAGCTCGGCCAGATCGGTCTCATGCGCGGTGATGCCGTGGCGTCGCAGGGCCGCGACGAGCCCGATCTCCGCGGTGACCATCGACTTGACCTTGATCGCCTCGCGCTGCCCGGTGGGGCCAATCAGCGATGCCACGATCTCGTTGGCCTGGTCGGCGTCGCTAGCCCAGTGGACGTGCGCGCCATGCTTGCTGGCGGCCTCCTCGAATTGCTCCAGATAGCGGTCGAGGTGCATGAGGGTTTCGTCCTTGATCGCGGCTCCGGCCGCGCGGAGCCGCTGCCAGTCCGACATCTCGGACACCATCCGGACACGGCGTTCGTTGATCGTGGTGGTCGCGGTGCGGAGGTTGGTCCGCAGCTGCGAGTCGGCCAGCGCCCGCCGGGCGTTCTCCGGGAACGGCGGATCGTCGCTCCAGATGACCTCGCCGCTGCTCATCCGCCGGTGGCCTCGCGGCTCGCCAGGACCTCCGCCAGGTGCAGCGTCCGCACGCCGGCCCGGATTCGCGCCAGTCCGCCGCCGATGTGCATCAGGCAAGAGCGATCCGCCGCGCACAGGACCTCGGCTCCGGTGTCGAGCACCGCGCGCATCTTGTCGGTCAGCATCGCCGCGGAGACATCGGGATTCTTGACCGCGAAGGTGCCGCCGAATCCACAGCACTCATCCCACCCTGCGAGCTCCACCAGCTCGATCCCGCGGACCCGTCGGAGCAGCCGCAAGGGGCGGTCCTCGAGCGCCAGCAGCCGCAGCGAGTGGCAGGTGGGGTGGTAGGTGACGCGGTGCGGGAAATAGGCGCCTACGTCCTCTACCTCCAGCACGTCGATCAGGAACTGGGACAGCTCGTAGGTCCTGGCCCCGACCCGCTCGGCGCGTCGTGCCAGCGCCTCGTCCCCGGCCGCGCGCGCCACCATCGGATGTTGGTGGCGGATGCTGCCCGCGCACGAGGCCGACGGCACGACCACGGCGTCGTAGGCACCGAGTGCGGCCACGTATCGGCGTACGAGCCCCGGCTCGAAGTAGCCGCTGTTGGCGTGCATCTGGCCGCAACACGTTTGCTCGAGCGGGAATTCAACCTGCTGGCCGATTCGCTCCAGGAGCCTGACCGTGGCCTTGCCGGCATCCGGATAAAGCGCGTCGACGAGGCACGTTGTGAACAGGGCGACGCGCATCCCGCGCCAGCATCGCAGAGCCGGGATACGGGTGCCAGGTGGGCCACCCGTCCGCCGTCCAAGCGCGCAGCCCGCCATCATTGGCGCGCATGCAGCCGCGCGTAGCGCTCGCCACCTGCGCCGCACTCCCACGGCTCGCCGATGATGAGCAGCCGCTGCTGGCGGCCCTCCACAAGCGGGGGGTGGTGGCCGAGCCGGCGGTCTGGGACCAGCGATCGCTCGATTGGAGCATCTACGACCTGGTGGTCGTCCGGTCGACCTGGGACTACACCGCGCGCCGGGAGCGGTTCCTCGGCTGGGCGCAAGCGCTCCCGCGCGTCCTCAACCCCGCCGAGGTGGTGCGCTGGAACACCGACAAGCGCTACCTCTCCGAGCTCCCTCGCGCGCTCGCGACCCAATTCATCGAGCCGGCCCAGCGCTGGCTCCCGCCCAGCGGTGAGTATGTGATCAAGCCCGCGGTGTCGGCTGGCGCCCGCGACACCGCCCGTTACGGGCCCGGCGACGAGGACCGCGCGCGGGCCCACGTCGATCGGCTGTTGGCTGCGGGCCGAGTGGCGATGCTCCAGCCGTACGTGTCGACGGTCGACCTGCGCGGCGAGACCGCGCTCGTGTACCTGGCCGGCGAGTACTCGCACGCCATCTGCAAGGGTCAGATGCTCGCTCGCGACGAGTCCCCCACGCGGAAGCTGTACGCCGAGGAGGTGATCGGCGCCCGCGAGCCGAGCTCCGAGGAGCGCACCGCCGCCGAGGAGGTTCTGGACTCACTCCGCTGGCCCCGGGAGCAGCTCCTCTACGCGCGGGTTGACCTGGTGGCGGGGCCCCGAGGCGAGCCGCAGCTACTGGAGCTGGAGCTGACCGAGCCGTCGC
>JAFAZB010000092.1 GCA_019240015.1 Solirubrobacterales bacterium | reverse complement strand
CAGCGGGAGACGGATCCAGCAGCTGCTCGCCGGTGGGCTGCTGTTGCTTTCCGGGCGCCTGGTGCTGAGCGTGGTCCTGTAGTCCCGCTCACAAATGATTCACAAGCGACGGGCTCCGCGCGCATAGCCTGCGCACCATGCCCAACGCTCTCAAGCTGGTCCCGATCTTCGTCGCCGTCGTGCTCGCGACCACTGCCGCCGATTCGATCGCCGCGCCCCTGGCTCCGGCCGGATTCAAGCTCTCCACGTTCGCGAAGTCCTCCAGCAAGCAGCTCACCTCGCCGGACGACATCGCGCTGCTGGGCGGCGACATTTTCGTCGGCTGGCAGAACGGCGTCGGGACCAAGGGCGAGGCGAACGCGAAGACAGGGCAGACGCAAAGCGAGGTGATCGAGTACTCGCCAAAGGGCAAGCTGGTGCGGCACTGGAGCCTGAAGGGAAAGGTCGACGGCCTGGGCGGCGACCAGGCAGGCGGCATGGTGATCGCGACGGTCAACGAGGACGGCAACTCGAGCCTCTACACGATCAAGCCGACCGCGCCGGCGGGGACTCAGGTGGTCCATTACCGCTATTCGCCGAGACCCGACGCCAAGAGCAGCGGCGGCGTGTCGACGGGGGGCGGGACGGATGCGGTCGTGGTCGCCGGCGGCGCGATCTACCTCAGCGCCTCGAACCCGGCGGGTAAGGGCGCCACCGCCGCGTTCCGCGTGCACCTCGACTCGCACAAGGACGTGGCGCACCTGTCGGCGACGTTCGCCGATGACGTCCACGCGCTCGACGCGCTCACCGGGGGCGCGGTCACGCTCGCGCTCACCGACCCCGATTCGAACGCGCAGGTCCCCGACAGCAGCCCCCGGTTCGGCGGCGACTTCGTACTCGACAGCCAAGCCGACCAACAGCTGGTGTTCGCGAGCGGCCTCGGAACCAGCAACCGCTCGCTGACGCTGCTCAACCTGACTCACGGCGCCAGCAGCGCGGGGGTCGACGACATCCGCTGGGCACGGTCCGGTGGCGGCGCCCTCTACATCGTCGACCTCAAAGGGAACGTCGTCTACAAGCTCAAGGGGCCATTCAAGGCGGGGCAGGCGTTCGGCTCGCTGGACACGGTGGGGAGCGCCTCCGACACGACCGAGGTGGACACGCTCGACCTCCATACCGGCGCGTTGACGCCGTTCGTGACTGGACTGAAGCAGCCCAAGGGCCTGCTCTGGGCGGGTTAGCGAGCGACGCTACATCGTGGCCAGCAGCCGTGGTGCCACCTGCTTCTTACGGCTCATCACGCCCGGCAGCTCGATCATGCCGTCGTGGGCGGATGTCCCGAAGCTGCGCGCGATGGCCGGCGTGTCGCCCGCTATCAGCAGGTGGGTGCCCTTGCTCAGGATGTCGGTGACCATCAGCGCATACAGCGCCAGCCGGTCGCGGGCGCGCGTGCGGCGCATCGCCTCGAGCAGCTCGTCTTGACGGTCGAGCAGCCCGTTGCCCACCACCTCGATCTGGGCGATGCAGATCTCCTGCCCGCCGCCGACCTGGTAGCGCTTGGCATCGCGAGCGATGATCTCCTCGGCACTCACCTCCGATACGTCGGCGGCTGACTCGAACATCTCCCGCCCGAACTCCTCCGCGTCGGTCGCCAGCACTCGCTCCAGGTAGTCCACCACCGCCCGATCACGCTCGGTCGTCGTCGGCGAGTTGAGGATCACGGTGTCGGACAGGACGGCACCGAGCAGCATCACCGCGGTTGGCCGGCTTGGCTCCATGCCGTTCTGTCGGAAGCGCTCGACCACCAGCGACGCGGTCGACCCGACCGGATCGAACGTCGCGGTGACCGGGACCCGGGTCTCGATCGAGCCGACGTGGTGGTGGTCGAGTATCTCCACGATCTCGGCTTGCTCGACCCCCGGGACGCTCTGGCTCTGCTCCGCGTGGTCGACCAGCAGCACCCTACGGCGGGTCGGCGCGACCAGATCCGAGCGCGTGATCAGGCCCACGGGGTGTCGTTGCGCGTCGACCGCGACCGCGGCGCCGTAGTGGATCTCCTTGATCTGCTCCGAGACATCCGCGAGCAGGTAGTCGGTGCTGACGGTCAGCGGGTCGTTCTCCATGAACGCCCGGCAGGGGGCCGCCAGCGTGATCATGCGGCCCGACACGTAGCTGTCGAGCGGCGAGACGACGATCGCCGTGCCCTGGGCGCGCGCCAGCGCCAGGACCTCCTCGGAGGGGAGCGAGCCGTTGGAGATCACGAGCAGTGCCGCCCCGAGCCCGATCGCCAGCCGCTGCGCGTCGGCACGGTTGCCCACCACCACCACGTCGCCACCCGAGATGCCGCTCGGCGAGCTGACGTCCATCGAGTGCACCCAGACGCGGCCCGCCAGCCTCGCATCCGGTCGGCCCGCGACGAGCTCGCCTCCGAGCACCTCGACGATCGCCTGCGCGTCCGTCGGGGCCTCCTCGAGCGTGGACGTCTCACGGGTCTCGCGGATGTAGCGTCGCGCCAGCGCGCGCTCGGTGACCACGCCGGCGAGCGTCCCGTCCTGCTCCAGCACCGGCACCAGATCGAGGCCCGCCCGCGCCATCGCCATCCCGGCCACCCGGATCGGCTCGTCCCCGCTGATCGTCGGGAAGCTCGGTTGCATAACGTCGCAGGCGCGCAGCATCACGTGGGGCAGCAGTTGAGGCTCCGGCGCCCCGCTGCGCTCCAGCACCCAGCGCGTCTGGGTCGCGAGCTCGCCCAGCCGTACCGCCACGTACTCCTCCCCGGGTTCCAGGCGCCGCTTGAGCTCCGCATAACCGATCGCCGCAGCGATCGAGTCGGTGTCAGGGTTGCGGTGGCCCGTGACGTAGATCGGTGGCACGGCGCCCCGATTATCGCCGCCACTCCAAGCGCTTTGGTTCCGGTACCGTCCCGACCAGCGGGGGCAGCGGCTACGTCTGCCCCGAACCAGAGGCGCACAGAAGGAGAGACGATGCCCGCCGCCCCCCAGATCCTCCCCACGCAGATACCACAGGGAAGCGCGCCAGGGCTGACGTACCGCCTCGAGGGCGAGCTCGTCCCGGTCCTGCACATGGCGCTCGACGGCCAAGTGCCGATCTATTTTGAGCACCACGTGCTGCTGTGGAAGTACCCGAACCTGCAGATCGGGCTGCACCCGCTCAAGAAGGGCCTGAAGCGGCGGGTGTTCGGGGGCATGCCGCTGTTGTTGCTCGAGGCGCAGTCAGCCGGCGAGCTCGCGTTCAGCCGCGACGCCCCGGGCCACATCGCCGCGCTGCACCTGCCGCCCGGTCAGGGGATCGTGGTGCGCGAGCACCAGTTCCTCGCGGCGACCGGCGGCGTCGAGTACGACTACAGCCGGATCAAGGGATTCGCGAACATGCTGTACGGCGGCGGCTTCTTCGTCGATCAGTTCTTCGCAGCCGACGCCGAGGGCGTGGTCTGGGTCCACGGGTACGGCAATGTGTTCGAGAAGCAGCTCGACGCCGGCGAGACGATCGACATCGAGCCCGGAGGGTGGGTCTACCGGGACCACTCGGTCCAGATGACCCAGGAGGTGTACGGGTTCAAGACCGGGCTGCTGGGAGGCGCCGGCAACCTGGTGTTCAATCGCTTCACCGGCCCGGGTCGGGTCGGCCTGCAGAGCGCCTATTTCCATCCGCCGGTCCAGGAGGGAGCGGGTGGCAACGCCCAACGGGAGGGGTCGGGCGGTCTGCTCGGCGGGATCGTCGGGGGACTGCTGGACAACTGAAAAGCGCCGCCGTGGCTCACCCACCGGGACACCTGGCCGAGCACCCGCTCCCCCCGGGGATCGTGGGAGCGTTAGGGCTCGGCGGCTACCAGCTGCTCGCGGAGGTCGCCGGCGTCGGCGCGGGGAGGCTGGGCCCGCAGGCGTTTCTGTTGGTGGCGCCGGACCCCGACCCCAGCCTTCCTTCCGCGGGCACGCAGATCGCGCTGCACCACCGGCGGCTCAAGGACGAACGCGAGCTGGCCGGGTTCACCCAACTCGCCGCCCAGCTGGGGTACCTACGGCTGTCCGGATACCGCTTGGCGCTGGAGCGCTCCGGGCTGCGGAGCAAGGTGAACGTGGTCAACCCTGCGACTGGAGGCATCGTGGCCTCGATCCCCGACCGGCATCCGGGGTTGCTGTCGCTTGGCGGCGGGGTCACCGCGGCGCGCCTGCTGGCGGGCGTCCGCGGCCTGCCGCCGGCAGGGCCACCGCCGGATCTCCAGAGCCCGGAGGCCCTACGGCAGCTGCTGCTCGCGCTGGCGTTGCAGGACGAGGCGCTGACTGGCGCGCAGGCGGCGGAGCTCGCCGACCGGGCGCTCGAGTTGGCCCGTCAGGATCGAATGCTCGATCCGCCCGCCGCGCTGCAGGCCGCCAGGGGGGAGCTGGGCTGACGGACGTTTGTTTGAAGCTCAAGTAGTCCCCTACCGCGGCCGATCAAGCTGGTCATGGAGATCAAGCCCTGGTCACGAACGCGCGCAACGAGCGCATCACTGTCGTGAGCAAGGATGCCCGACGAGAACCAGGACCCCGCTGAGCGACTCTCGCTCATCGTCGAGACACAGCGCGAGATCGCCGCGGCCGAAGTCGATCTGAAGGTGGTCAGCGGGCTCGTCGCCGAGCGCTCGCAAGCGATCACCGGCGCCGACGGTGCGATGGTCAACCGGCTCGAGGGGGATGTGCTGCACACCCTCGCCGCCACCGGGATCGCTGCGCCGGCAGTCGACGCGCGGCGCCCGCTGTCCGGCTCGATCGCCCGGTTCGCGATCGAGGACGGCCAGCCCTTGCTGATCCAAGACACGGTCAACGACCCGCGGATCGACCAGGAGCTGCGGGCGAAGGTTGGGGACCGGTCGCTGATCTGCGTGCCCCTCCTCCGCGGGGGCGAGGTGATCGGAACTCTCAACGTGATGAGCAGCTCCGAGCAACATCGCCTCGGCGAGGACGACAGGCGAACGATGGAGATGCTCTCGGTGGTTCTCTCGGCGGCGATCAGTCACGCCGAGGAGTTCGAGGCCAGGCGCGGTCAGGCCGAGGCATTCGCCAGATTCCGAACGCTGTTCGAAGGAGCTTCGATCGGAATCCTCCGGCTTGACCGCGACGGTTGCGCAGTCGACGCCAACCCGGCGCTCGAGCAGATGCTCGGCTACAGCGCTGCGGAGCTGGCCAGGACCAGCTTTCGCGAGTACATGCACGCGGAGGATCTGCGGCGCGCGGAAACGCTGTTCCGAGATCTGATGGGCGGCCGGCGGGAGTCCTTCCAGCTCGAAGCGCGCTTTGTCCGCAACGGGGGCGAGCTGGTGTGGGCGCATGTCCGTGAGGTCCTTGAGCGAGACGAAGACGGTCAGCCGGCATTCGCGATGGCGATGATCGAGAACATCACCAAGCGAAAGCAGGCCGAGAGCGGGCTGATCCGCCAGGCACAGCTGAACGAGTATCAAGCGCTCCATGATCCGCTCACGGGGCTGCCGAACCGGCTGCTGTTCACGGAGCGGATCGAGCACACGATCGCCCACGCCAAGCGCGCTGGGGATGGGTTCGCGGTCCTGTTGATGGACCTCGACCGTTTCAAGGAGGTCAACGACTCGCTCGGGCACCAGGCCGGGGACGAGCTGCTCAAGCAGGTGGGAGAGCGCTTGCGAGCGGCGCTGCGTGGTTCTGACACGGTTGCTCGGCTCGGCGGGGACGAGTTCGGGCTGCTGCTGCCCCAGCAGCGCGGACCCAGTGACGTGCAGCCTGTGATTGCGCGGATCTTGGCGGCGCTCGAGGAGCCGATCACGGTCCACGAGCTGCCGCTCGCGATGGAGTCGTCGATCGGCATCGCGTTGTTCCCCGGTCATGGCGACGTGGCCGAGGTGCTGATCCAGCGGGCCGACGTGGCGATGTACAACGCGAAGCGGGAGAGCGCCTCGTTCTGCTTCTACGACGCGGACCAGAACGAGTACGACCCCGTCCGGCTGACGCTGGTCGCCGAGCTCCGCCGGGCGATCGAGGCGCATGAGCTAGCGCTTCACTATCAGCCCAAGGCCCGTCTCGACGACGGTAGGGTGAGATCGGTTGAGGGCCTGTTGCGCTGGCGGCACCCCAGCCGCGGAATGATCTATCCGGACTCGTTCATCCCGGTGGCGCAGGAGACCGGTCTGATCCGCCCGCTGACGCTGTACGTGGTCGAGGAAGCGCTTCGCCAGTGCCGGGGATGGCTGGACGACGGGATCAAGCTGTCGGTGTCCGTGAACCTGTCGATGCGAAACCTGCTCGACCGCGAGTTCCCGCGACACGTCGCGAGGCTGCTCGAGCGCTGGCAGATCGACTCGGCGCTGCTCGAGCTGGAGGTCACGGAATCGACGATGCTCGCCAACCCGACCCGCACGAAGGCGGTGCTGGAGGAGCTCTCGGCGCTCGGCATCAGGCTCTCGATCGACGACTTCGGCACTGGCTACTCCTCACTCGCCTACCTCCGTCAGTTGCCGATTGACGAGATCAAGATCGACCGCTCATTCGTAATGAACATGTGCGACGTATCGGATGACGCCGTGATCGTTCAGGCGACGATCGACCTGGGGCGCAACCTGGGTCTGGACGTCGTCGCTGAGGGCGTGGAGACCCAAGCGGTGTGGGAGAAGCTGCGCGGGCTCGGTTGCAAGCTGGCCCAGGGCTACTACCTCAGCCGCCCGGTCCCCGCCGAGCAGCTCTCTGAATGGCTCGGGGCCCGGCGGGACGGTACGCGCCGCGTCTCGCCCGCCGCCCGCCCAGCCCGGCGTGTGGCGTAGTGGAGCTAGCCGGGCTCGAACCGGCGACCTCTTCGCTGCCAGCGAAGCGCTCTCCCAGCTGAGCTATAGCCCCTGGAGCTGCGAAGGATAGCGGTCCCCCGCCGAGGCCCTACTGCGGCGGGATGAACTCCGGTACGTCGAGCGGGTCACCGTTGGCGGCGCGTACATCTCGCTCCCGCTCGGCGCGTCCGTCCCGCTCGCGCCCGGCATCTGCGGGCCGCCCGCCGGTGACGCGCCCGTCCCCGCGGTCGAGCTGGGAGCGCATGCGCGAATGGATGCCCTGCACGTCACGCAGCAGCCGGTGGGCGTTGGAGCGCAACGAATCGCCCAGCTCGCGCAGGTCCTCCGCCAGCTCGGTTCCCTCGGCGCGTACCTCGGTCGTTGTCGAGAGCGCCTCCTGGAACAGCTCTCGTGATCGCTCTTCGGCCTCGCGGGTCTTCCGTGTGGCGGTCGCTGTGGCCTCCTTGATCGTCGCCTCCGCGTTGTCCTGCGCCCTGGCGACGATCGTCAGCGCCTCGCTGGTCGCGCTCGTCTTGGCCGCCTCGCCCTCGGCGTGGCCCGCCGCCACCAGCCGGGCCGCTTCTTGGTGGGCCGACTGGATGATCTCGGCGGCCTCCTCCTCGGCCGCGTCGACGCGGTACTGCGCCGCCCGCTCGCCCTCCTCGATCCTGCTGCGGACTCGCTGCTCGGTCTCGTGGATCATCCGCTGCGCCGTCTCCTCGGCGGCAGCCACGATCGAGCCGACGTGGTCGGCGAGCAGCGCGCTCGAGGAGCGGGCGCCCGCGGGCCTGGCGCCCGGGCCAGCAGCGCCCCGCCCACCCTGCTGACCGCCCGCTGGTGGGTTCTCCGCCACCGCGCCATGGTAGTCCTCCCCCGCCGCTGAGCGCGAGAATCTGGCGAGCGCGTCGAGCCCAACTGGCTCGCAAGTAACCTGCGAGGGAAGCCATGTCAGAGCGCCGTTACGACCCCGATCGGATCGAGCCCAAGTGGCAGGCGCTGTGGGCGCAGGAGGGCACCTGGGAGGTGTCGAACGACCTCGCCGAGGGCGATGCGCCGAAGTCCTACGTGCTCGAGATGCTGCCCTACCCCAGCGGCGAGCCCCACATCGGGCATCTGAAGAACTACGCGCTGGGGGACGCGATCGCGCACTTCCATCGCCGCACGGGCCACCGCGTGTTGCATCCGATGGGCTATGACGCATTCGGGCTGCCCGCGGAGAACAACGCGATCAAGACCGGGATTCATCCGCGCGAGGCGACGAACCGCTCGATCGCCGCCTACCGGCACTGGTTTCACCGCTGGGGGATCTCGATTGACTGGAGTCGCGAGTTCGCGACCGATGAGCCTTCCTATTACCGCTGGACGCAATGGATCTTCCTGAAGCTGTTTGAACGCGACCTTGCCTACCGCAAGGAGGCGGCCGTCAATTGGTGTCCCAACGATGCGACCGTGCTCGCCAACGAGCAGGTGATCAACGGGCGCTGCGAGCGTTGCGGAGCGCAGGTCGAAGTGCGGCAGCTGGAGCAATGGTTCTTCCGGATCACCGACTACGCCGAGCGGCTGCTCGACGACCTCGCCGCACTGCAGTGGCCAGAGCATGTCAAGGCGATGCAGCGCAATTGGATCGGTCGCAGCGAGGGCGCCGAGGTGGTGTTCAGATGCGAGCAGCTCGGGATCGACTACCCGGTCTTCACCACCCGTCCGGACACCTTGTTCGGGGCGACGTTCTTCGTCCTCGCGCCGGAGCATCCCGACGTGTTTCGGCTGGCGGCTGGCAGCGAGCACGAGCAGGAGATCCACGATTACGTCAACCGGGCTCTGACCGAGTCGGTTGAGGAGCGCGGGGCCGCCGAGAAGCCCAAGACCGGCGTGCCGCTGGGGCGGACCGTCACCAACCCGGTGAACGGCGAGCAGCTGCCGATGTTCGTCGCCGACTATGTGCTGATGGAGTACGGAACCGGGGCCGTGATGGCGGTCCCCGCCCACGATCAGCGTGACTACGAGTTTGCGCGCGCGTTCGACCTCCCGATCCGGGCCGTTGTTGCCCCCGCCGCGGGGGAGCCGCCGCCCGGCCAAGCATTCCTGGCCCACACCGAGGACGAGCTGCTGATCGACTCGGGGGAGTTCTCCGGCATGACCGCGGTCGAGGCAAAGCAGGCGATCGTCGACTGGCTGGACCGTCTGGGCGCGGGCCACGCCACCGTCCAGTTCCGGCTCCGGGATTGGCTGGTCTCACGCCAGCGCTATTGGGGGTGCCCGATCCCGATCGTGTACTGCTCGCGCTGCGGCATGGTGCCCGTACCCGAGTCCGAGTTGCCCGTCGAGCTGCCGGAGATCGAGGACTATCAGCCGAAAGGGCGCTCGCCGTTGGCGGCCGCAGAGGACTGGGTCGCGACCCGGTGTCCGCGCTGTGGCGAGGCAGCCAAGCGAGAGACCGACACGATGGACACGTTCGTCGACTCCAGCTGGTACTTCCTGCGCTACTGCGACGCCCGCAACGAC
>JAFAZB010000063.1 GCA_019240015.1 Solirubrobacterales bacterium | reverse complement strand
CCAGAGCTATGTGTCGCAGGCGCTTCACGACACCGCGGTCGGCCTGCTGATCGCAGCGTTGCTGGGCGCGCTCGCGATCGCGGCGTTGTTCCTGGAGCTGAGGACCGCGTTCGTCGCGCTCGCGTCGGTCGCGGTCTCGCTGCTGGTCGCATTGCTGGTGCTCGAGGCGCTCGGCTACACGTTCAATCCCGTCCTGGTGCTGGGGCTGCTGATCGCGCTGGGGGTCCTGGCCGATGATGCCGTGGGCTCGGTGGGAGAGCTGTTGCGCAGCATGCAGGCGCGGCGAGCGGCGGGCGAGCGCGCGCGGAGCGGCGAGCGGCTCCTCGACGGCTTGGCCGCGGTCCGCGGCACGCTTGGGTACGCGACCTTGATCGTGCTGCTGTCGATCACGCCGGTGCTCGTCTCCAAGGGGCTCTCGGCGACGTTCCTGCATCCGATGTTGCTCTCGTTCGCGCTCGCGGTGATCGCCTCGACGGTCGTGGCGCTGACGCTCGTCCCGGCGCTGGCGCTGCTGCTGCTGGAACCCGGCGTGCCGCGACCGCGCCGGCTTGCGGTCACGCGAGCCGTGGGCGACGCCTACCGGCGCGCGCTGCAGGCGAGCCTGGCGCTGCCGAGGGAAGCCGTGCTCGGGGTCTGCCTCGTCGGCGTCGCCGGGCTGATCGCCTTGCCGTTCCTGCACCAGCCGGCCGCACCCAGGTTCAAGGATCGCAACCTCGTCGTCCAGTGGGACGGCCCGGCGGGCACGGCGCTGAGCGAGATGGACCGGGTCACCGCCCGGGCGATCGCCGAGCTGCGAGCACTGCCCGCCGTCGCCAACGTGGCCGCCACGCTCGGCCAAGCGGTCAGCGCGGATCAGGTTGTCGATACCAACTCCGGTCAGCTCTACGTGACGATCAAGCCGAGTGCGAACTACGACGGGGCAGCGTCGGCCGTCCGCTCGATCGTCGAGGGGACCCCCGGAATCCGGGCCAGCGTCAGCACCTACGAGGCCGACGTGACCAGCGGTGTGCTGGCGCCGGCCAACCACCAGGTGACGGTCCGCGTGTACGGCGAGGACTACGGCGTGCTGGCGCAGTTGGGAGGCCGAGTGTCCTCGCTGCTGTCGCGAATCCACGGCGTCGGCACGCCGCGCGTGCAGATGCCCACCCAGCAGCCGAACATCGGGATCTCGATCCAGGATGCCGCCGCGCTGAACGCCGGTGTGCTTCCCGGCGACGCCCGCCGCGAGGCATCGACGCTGGTCTACGGGCTGACGGTAGGGAACTTCTTCCAGAACCAGGCCGTGTTCGACGTGACCGTCAGCGGGATCCCCTCGGAGGTCAGCACCCTCAATCAGGTCCGCAAGCTGTTGCTCGACACTTCGAATGGCGGCCACGTCCGGCTCGACCAGGTCGCTCAGGTCAAGATCGAGCCCGACCCGGTCGACATCCAGCACGAGGCCCTGTCGCGCTACCTGGACGTGACCGCCGCCGTGCCCGGCGCTGATGTCGGCTCGGTCCAGTCCGCGATTGCGGGCGAGCTCGGCCAGGTCCACTATCCGCTCGGTTATCACGCGGAGGTGGTGGGCGGGACCCCCAACGATCCGACCTCGCACGTGGCGTTCCTGTCTTACGTGCTGGTCGCCGCGGTCGGAGTCTTCCTGTTGCTCCAGGCGGCGCTGCGGAGCTGGCGGCTGGCGGCGGCCCTGTTCCTGGCTCTGCCCGTGGCGCTGCTGGGGGGGATCCTGGTCGCGCTGCTCATCGGTCAGCTGGACTCGGTTGGCACCGACGCGGGCTTGGTCGCGGTGTTCGCGCTGGCCGCTCGGCAGGGCACCGTCCTGATTGCGCACCTGCGCAGACTGCAAGCCCGCGATGGCGGGCCGCTCACGCCGGTGATCGTGATTCGCGGCGCGAGTGAGCGGTTCGCGCCCACGATCGGCGCCGTGTTCGTGACCGCCGCGGCGCTGATCCCGTTCGCGGTGATGGGGGACGTCGCCGGCAACGAGCTCACCCACACCGCCGCCGCGGTGATGCTGGGAGGGATCCTCGGCGCAACCGCGCTGAATCTGCTGCTCGTACCCGCGGTCTGCCTGGCCGTTGGTCCGATCGAGTCGGTCGCCGTCGATGAGCCGGGCGAGGTGCCCAGTCTCGCGGCGTCAACACCAAGCTCGTCCTTGGAGGAGGCCTGATGCATCGCGCCAAGCGCTCTCTGTTTGCCCTCTTGCTGCTGGCCGCCGGCGGGCTGGCGGCATGCGGGACCTCGGCTCAGCGGCCGATCCCGCCATCGGCCCTGCTCGAGCAGGCACCGGGCACGTACGCGGGCCGGATCGTGCTCTCCGCCGTCGGCGCGGAGCGGATCGGGGTCCAGACCACAGCGGTCCAGCGCGCCGGGCTGGGTGCCGGCGCCGGCGCCACCGCGGTGATTCCGTACTCCGCGATTGTCTATAGCCCGGACGGGAGCACGTTCGCGTTCACCAACCCTGCCCCGCTCGTCTTCACCGAAGTCCCGATCGACGTCGATCACATCGACGGCGGCACGGCGTACCTGACGAAGGGGCCGCGGGTCGGCGCTCGCGTCGTGACGGTGGGAGCCGAGGAGCTGTTCGGCGTCCAGACCGGGGTGCTGGCGCAGACCTGATGAGCGTCGCTGCGCTCGCGCCAAGGGGTCTCAGCTAACAAGCAATGCGGTTCATCGTCGCCTCAAGCCTTCGGTTCCGCTACCTCGTGGTGGCGGCCGCCGCGGCGCTCGTGTTCTTCGGGGCCCAGACGCTCGGCCACCAGAAGGTCGACGTGTTCCCGGAGTTCGCGCCGGTGACGGTCGAGATCCAGACCGAGTGCCTTGGCCTCTCGCCGCAGGAGGTCGAGTCGCTGGTGACCGTTCCGCTGGAGAACGCGCTGCAAGGCGTGCCCAGCGTGAGCGAGGTGGAGTCCGAGTCGGTTCCGCAGCTGTCGGCGATCTTCCTGTACTTCAAGCACGGCACCGACGTGCTGCAGGCGCGCCAGCTCGTGCAAGAGCGTCTGTCTGCCGCCGCGCCGACGCTGCCCTCGTGGGCCGCGCCACCGTCGCTGTATCCGATCGTGTCGGCGACCAGCCGGGTGATGCAGGTGGGGATCACGTCGAGCACGGTCGATCCGCTTGACCTGTCGCAGATCGCGTTCTACAAGATCCGCTCACGCCTCCTGCACGTTCCCGGGGTCGCCAACGTCGCGATGTGGGGGGAGACGAAGAAGGAGATCGAGGTCGACGCCGACCCCTCGAAGATGATTCCGGCGCGGGTCTCGCTCGATGAGCTGATGAACGCCAGCGCCAACGCCGTGGACAACGGGCTGTTGTCGTTCACCAGCGGCAGCACGATCGGCAGCGGCGGCTTTGTGGAGACGCCGAACCAGCGACTGGGGATCCGCAACGTGCAGGTGATCACCACGCCCCAGCAGCTGGCCGATGTGCCGGTTGCGCGCCGCGGCGCAGTGACGCTGACGATCGGCGATCTCGCCCACGTTGCTTACGGCCATCCACCGCTGATCGGCACCGGGGTCGTCAACGGCGGACCTGGGCTGATGCTGGTGATCGAGAAGTTCCCGGGCGCCAACACGCTCCAGGTCACGAACGGAATCGACCAGGCGCTGACAGCGCTGGCGCCGGGGCTGCCGGGGATCCACATCGACTCGCACATCTTCCGCCAAGCGAGCTTCATCCACACCGCGATTCACAACCTCTCGTTCGCGGTCGTGCTGGGCTGCGTGCTGGTCGTGTTCGTGCTGATCGCGTTCCTGTTCGAATGGCGCGCGGCGTTCGTCAGCTTGCTCGCGATCCCGCTGTCGCTCGCCGCGGCGGCGATCGTGCTCGATGCCGAAGGCACGACGATCAACACGATGATCCTGGCCGGCTTCGGGGTCGCGGTGGGGGTGGTGGTCGACGACGCGATCATTGACACCGAGAACATCGTCCGCCGATTGCGCAACTGGCGCGCAACGGGCAGACGGACCACACCGCTGCACTTGCTGCTCGCCGCGTCGCTCGAGGTCCGCACGGCGATCCTGTACGCCACGCTGATCAACATCGTCGCGGTACTCCCGGTGGTATTCGTCGGCGGCCTCACGGGCTCGTTCTTCCAGCCGCTGGCGATCGCCTACGCGCTCGCGGTGCTCGCCTCGATGGCGGTCGCGTTGACCGTGACCCCGGCGCTGGCGATGCTGCTGATGCCGAGCGCCCGGCTCACTTCGAGCGACCCGCCGGTGATCGGCCTGCTCAAGCGCTGCTACGCGCGGCTGCTGCTCCCGGTGCTGCGCAGTCCCCGCTGGGCGCTGGCCGCGGTGGTGCTCGCGATCGGCGGCGCGGTGCTGGTGCTCCCGAACCTGGGCCAGGACCTGTTCCCCTCGTTCAAGGAGCAGGACCTGTTGATGCACTTCGATACCAAGCCCGGCACTTCGCTCCCCGAGATGAAGCGGATCGTCGAGCAGCTCCAGCAACGCCTGCTTCAGATCCCCGGGGTGACCCATGTCGGCGCCCACATCGGGCAGGCGCTGCTCGGCGAGGAGATCGCCGGGCCGGAGTTCTCAGAGCAGTGGATAACGCTCGCCCCGAACGCCAACCTGGCGCGGACCGAGGCCGCCGTGCGGGCCGTGGGGGCATCGTTCCCGGGCACGTACCTCGACCTCACCACCTACCTGCACGAGCGGATCGACGAGACCATCAGCACCGACGCCGAAGACGTGGTTGTGCGGATCCTGGGCCCGGACTTCGGAACGCTCCAGAACCTCGCGCAACAGGTGACCGACAAGCTCAGGCGCACCCCCAACCTGGTGGACCTCCATCCTCAGTCGCAAGGGTTCATTCCGCAGATCCAGGAGACCGTCAATGCTCCGGTGGCCGCCCGCTACGGCCTGACGCCGGGTGACGTGCGCAGGGAGGCGGCGGTCATCTTCGGCAGCGTCGAGCTGGGGGAGATCTGGAACAACGGGGTCGCGGTCGGAGTCACCGGGTACAGCCAGCCCTCTGCCCGGCAGAGCCTAAGCGACGTTCGGCGGCTGCTGATCGATACCCCCGGCGGCGGACACGTTCCGCTGGGGGCGGTCGCCAACCTGGTCGTCAACACGACCCCGAGCGACATCACGCGCGTCAACGGGTCGACCAAGATCGACGTGCAGGCAAACGTGGCCGGCAACAGCCTCAGCGCGGCGACCGACGCCGTGCAGTCGAAGCTCGCGCAGGTCAAGCTGCCGATCGGCTATCACGTCGAGCTGCTGGGCGAAGGCGCCGCGCGCCAGGCGGCCCAGCAGCGTTTGCTGATTATGGGAATCGGGGCCGCAATCGCGATCTTGTTCCTGCTCCAAGCGGCCTTCCAGAGCGTGCGACTGGCGGTGCTGCTGTTCCTGACGCTCCCCGTCGCGCTGGTCGGCGGCGTGCTGTCCGCCTGGGCGGGGGTAGGGGTGATCGATCTCGGCGCCCTGGTCGGGTTCTTCGCGGTGCTCGGGATCGCTGCTCGCAACGGGATCTTGATGATCAGCCACCTCCAGCACCTCGAGCGCGTGGAAGGCCAGCCGTTTGGAATCGGGCTGGTGATGCGCGGTGCGAGCGAGCGGCTCTCGCCGATCATGATGACCGCGCTGGCGACGGCGCTCGCGCTCGCTCCGTTCGTGATCTTCGGTGGCCGGCCAGGACAGGAGATCGAGAACCCGATGGCAATCGTGATCCTTGGCGGGTTGGCCACTTCGACGCTCATGAACCTGTTCGTGCTGCCGGCGCTCTACCTGCGGTTCGCGCCCTCCCACCGCCCCGATCCGGATCAGCCAGCGCCGCTGCGCGGCGAGACCCCGCCGCCCGATCCCGGCGACGACGCACTCCCGCTGCAGACTCCGCGCAGCGCCGAGCGGATCCGCGTACCGCTGCGCTCCTGAGCCGCAGGTCAGCCGGCGAGTACGTGGGCCAGCAGGTTGCGGGTCATCGCGACAACCCGTGAGTCGGGCGCTCGCGGAGCGTCGGGAGACGCGCTGGGGACCGGCTCGAGCCCCAGCTCCCATCCGAGCGTGCCGGTCGAGAACACCAGCGCGCCGGAGCGCGCCTTGTAGAGCATGGTCTCGGCCAGATCGTCGCCGGCGGTCGGCGTCGGCTCGCCTGGCTCGCCGGCGCCCACTGACATGCATCGCGCGACTCCGTACCCCGCGAGCTCGGTGCCGGCGGGACTCAGCGCAGTGCGCTGGTCGAGCTCGTAGCCCACGATCCCCCTGATCTCGGTCCCCGCGTCGATCCCCGTGGCCGCGAACAGCCAGCTCGGCTGCAGCCCGGGGGCAGGCCGCCACGGGTAGTAGAGGTAGGTCGGGGGCCCGGGGCCGGGAACCCTCGTTGTGATGCAACCCAGATACGACGAGCCAGTCAGCGTCGCGCCGCGCGCCGGGAAGATCCCCGTCGGCTGCGAGCGGCTGGGGTCCAGCGCGGCGTGCTCCTTGTAGCCGACGATCACGTGATCAGGCGACCCGGCCTGGCTCGAGGCCGTGGACGCGGCCGCGTAGCGGACGCGCCAGCCGAACGTGTCCGAGCTGAAGAAGAGCAGGCTGGTGCCGGCGTCCCTCGCGCCGGCAAACGCGCTCGCCTGGCGGGCCGACCAGTACTCGGAGTGGCCGAAGTCGATCACCGCCTTGTGCCCGGCGAGCTGACCGGGATCGCTGTCCACCGACTCGCTGGTGGTGTAGGAGACCGGATAGCCGTAACGCTCGAGGAATTGAACCATCGCCACGTCGCGGGCGAAGAACTCCCCGGCGCCCGTGATCGTGCCGTAGGGCCGGTCGTATGAGACCTCGACTCCTTGCGTGCTGCCGGTGAGGCCGACCCGGTCGGCCCCGCCGGGGTACAGGCTGTCCCCACCCCACGCGTTATAGGCCTCGTAAGTCGAGGTAGGCAGCTGCGCGATCAGCGGCTGGGGGGTGGCCGCCCTGACCACGAACAGGCAGTCGCTGGCCCCGCCGCGGACCGACATCTGCGCGATGTAGACGCCGCTCGGGAGCGCCGAGGGGATCGTGAATGAGAGCGTGGGGTGCCAGCGGCACTCGGTCAAGCCGGTCTGGAAGCGGTGCGTGCAGGACGGCTGCGTCCTCGCCGCCAGCCGGCCGCTGATCAGGACCAGGCGCCCACCGGTGCCGCCGTACCACCCCATCCTGAAGATGCGGATCCGGACGCTTGGTGCTCCGGGAGCGTCGACGTAGACTCGCTGCACCTGGCCCGGGCTGACCGCTTGCTGGGCGACATAGCCCGCCACGGCCCCGTACGCCACGCCCCCGACGTCGGCCGTCGGCCCGGGGAGCCTCCAGGCCCGGGTGCCGGGATGGCCGTTCTCGACGGCGATCGCCGGGGGCTGGCCGAGCGTTGGAACCAGCCAGCGGAACGGGCCGCTGAGCGAACTGCGCGTCGCGCCGGGCTGCCGGCCCACGCTGGCCCCGGCGTGCCGCCCTCCGCCGCAGGCAGCGAGGGCTGCGCTTAGCCCGATCGCGACCGCGAGCGCGATCGGCCGCCGGGCGGCCAGCTGCAAGCGGGCGGTATGCGTGGCTGGCGCCGGCACCAGCGGCATTGTGCCGAGGCGAGCGGCTATCGTGCCGCTCCATGCCAGAGCGCAGTGAGGCGGCGAGCGTGCAAGCACCTGCGCCGTCTCGGCCGAGCCTGTTTGGCGGCATCTACTGCCGGGGCGCGTCCGCCGAGCTCAGTGATCAGGCGTGGCTGCAAGCGATGCTCGACGTGGAGGCCGCGCTGGCGCGCGGGTGTGCGGCCGAGGGCCTGATCCCGGTCGCGGCGGGCCAGGAGATCGCCTCCGCCTGTCGCGCCGAGCGCTTTGATCTCGCGCAGCTAGGCCGGGAAGCCGCCGATCACGCGAGCCCGGTGGTGGCGCTGGTGGCGGCACTCCGCAAGGCGGTCGGCGATCAGCTGGCCGGTTACGTTCATCTCGGAGCGACCAGCCAGGACGTGCTCGACACCGCGGCGATGCTCGTCGCACATCGGGCGCTGGGGCCATTGCTGGCGGACGCACGCGCCGCCGCCGCCGCGGCGGCGCGACTCGCCGACCTACACCGCGACACCGCGATGGTCGCGCGCACGCTGTTGCAACAGGCCCTCCCGACGTCCTTCGGGTTGCGGGCGGCCGGCTGGTTGGTGGGCATCGACGAGGCGCGCGCGCGGCTCGCTGAGGTCCGCGGGCACGAGCTGGCCGTGCAGATGGGTGGGCCGGTGGGGGCGCGCGGGCCGGCCGTCGCGGCGCGGGTGGCAGCCGAGCTCTCGCTCGCTGAGCCGACGCTCCCCTGGCACGCGATCCGCGTACGGCCCGCGAGCCTCGCAACAGCCCTCGGCGAGCTCGCGGGAGTGCTCGGCAAGGTGGCGCGCGACGTGACGCTGCTCGCACAGGAGGAGGTCGGCGAAGCGCACGAGGGGGGCGGCGCGGGCCGCGGCGCTTCGAGCGCGATGACGCACAAGAGCAATCCAGTCGGAGCGGTATCGGTGCTGGCGTGCGTGAAGCGGGTGCCGGGGCTGGTCGCCACGATCCTCGCCTGCATGGAGCAGGAGCACGAGCGCGCCGCCGGCGCGTGGCAGGCGGAGTGGGGCACGCTCACTGAGCTACTCGGGCTGGTCGGCTCGGCGACCGCCTGGTCCCGAGAGCTGCTCGAGAACCTGGAGCTCGATCCGGGGCGGATGCGGGCGAACCTGGAGCGATTGGGGGAGCGTGGGGTGGAGGAGGCGCTCGCGCCCGAGC
>JAFAZB010000036.1 GCA_019240015.1 Solirubrobacterales bacterium | reverse complement strand
TCGCCCCGCGCTAACGCACGAGCAAGCCGAGCAGGAGCTGCTCCAAGCCTCGGGCACGCAGTTCGATGCCACGGTGGTGGGCGCGTTCCGACGGGCCGCGGCTCGTCACGGCACAGACGGTGGCGGCGGGCTGCCGAGCGCCCTCGCGGGCGCCGCGTGAGCGCGAGCGGTGTGGGCCAGGGGCCCCTAGCAACCTAAAGCCCGGGCGTTTAGCGCTTCTCGCGTTGGCCTTCGGCGAGCTCGGCCGCGAGCCTCTCCGATCCCATCCGCCGGCTCACGGCGGCTGCCAGCTGGGGGGCGAGCGTCGCGAGCGCGGCGCCAACCCGCAGGCCGGCCGGCGCGACCTCGATCTCCGCGCGGTTTCGCTCGATCGCCCGGATCACCGCCGCGGCGACGTCCTCGGGGGGGCGAGTACCAGCCCCGCGTGGAAGCTCAACGCCGGCGTCGGCGAACATTCCGGCACCGCTAATGAAGCCGGGAAGCACGGTCGAGACGCCCACGCCGTGCGGCCGCAGGTCCTCCCGAATCCCGAGCGCAAACCCGCGCAAGCCGAACTTCGTCGCCGAGTAGATCGCGGACGCCGGCGAGGCGACCTTGCCCGACAGCGAGGAGATGAACACCATGTGCCCCCGACCGCGGGCGATCATCCCCGGCGCCAGCGCATGCGCGAGCATCATCGGGGCGCGGAGATTGACCTCCAGCATGCGGTCGATCTGCTCCGAGCTCAGCTCGGTCAATACGCCGGTGGCAGGAAGCCCAGCGTTGGCGATCAGCACGTCAACCTCGGCCGCGACCGCCTCGCGCGCCAGCCGGTCGACCTCCGCGCGCCACGACAGATCGGAGACGATCGCGCGGGCGCCGAGCTCCGCCGCCAGCTCGTCCAGCAGTTCGCGGCGGCGCCCGGTCAGCACCAGCGCAGCCCCGCGCGCACCAATCCCCCTCGCGATCGCCTGGCCGAGGCCGCCCGTCGCGCCTGTGATCAGCACCCTGCTGTTGCGGAGCTTCACGGCGCGCGCAGTCTAGGCCGCGAGTCACCGCCGATCGCCAGCCCGTTCACGCCGGAAACACGGCCACGGTGGCGGTGAATCCGTGCAGGAAGCTACGCCCGCCGACCGGCCCGATCTCCCCGGCGGCGAAGAACCCGGCCGCAGGCGCGCCTTGGAGCTCGCGCGCGATCGCGCTGGCGTCGTGATCGGGCGTGCCGAACATCGCCTGTCCGCGGCCGTTGCAGGAGAACACCAGCGCGCCGGCGGGGGGATCGCCGATCGCCTCGGCCCGCAACCGCAGCGCTTTGCGGAGGTCCTGATCGGCGGAGCGGGCGTCCCGTGCATGGAGCCTTAGCACCTGGCCCTCGCTGACGGTCGTGCCGACCACCAGCGCCCCCGAGCCGCGGTCGGCGCCGAGGACGCCCCGGACCAGGAAATCGCCCTGTTCGTATTCGGGCTTGCCCCCGTCGATCACGATCCCGATCAGCAGCCCGGCGGCCACCAGGGCGCGCTCGCGCGCCGGCAGCTCCGCGATCACCCGCTCGATCGTTTCGAGCGCGGGTCGTCCCGCGAGCTGTCGGATCACGTTGCCCTCGGCGGCCGTGATCGTCACCTCTCGGCCGAGCGGCGCCGCGCCCTGCGAGACGCACGGCACCATCTCGATCCCATCGAGGAACAGACCGACCGCGCCCTCCTCGTAGACCCGGTCGCCGAGGAACAGCGCTCCGGCGCCTTCCGGGGTGCGCGCGCTGGAGAGCCCGCCGAGCACCGGCACGCCAGGCGACCGGTCGGCGAGCGCGGCGAGCACCGGGTCGGTGGGAAAGCTGTAGGGATCGGCGAGCATGATCACGCCCTCGTCGGCCGTGGACGCCGGCAGGTCATCGACCACGGCCTGCGCCTCTCCTGTCTCCGAGGTCGCGTGGAACACCCTCGCGTCGCCATCGCCCGCGAGCGCCGCCGCCCACACCGCGACGGCCGTCCCGGATTCGACCTCCCGCCCTGCACCCAGCACCCCGCCGGCGCCGCATCCCACCAGCGCCCTAGGTGCGATCTCCGTGTGGACGGCTTCGAGCGTGGCCTCGGGGGCGGCCAGGTGGGCGCCGCTAGCGAACACCAGCGCTAGGTCGGTCTCGGTGCCTGCCAGCGACTCCGCGGCCATCCGGGCCGCCTCTGCCCCGCCCGCCAGCGGGTCGGGTTGGGTGGACACGCCGGCACCGATCCGCACCGTCATGCTCCCGCTC
>JAFAZB010000023.1 GCA_019240015.1 Solirubrobacterales bacterium | reverse complement strand
CGCCCCCCGCGGCGGCCCCGCGGCCCCGCGCGAGCATGCACCAGCACCCAAACTGCGCAAGCCCGAGCCGAAATGGGTGCTCGTGCATTGCATACATGCACGAGCACCCAAGTAGGCATCCGACCGTGCCAGTTTGGGGGCTCGTGCAGGTCGGACGCGCGCCGCCCGCGCCGCCCCGCGGCCGCAAGGCGCCTCGCCCACGGACCCCACGCCCAACACCCGCCCCCACGCCCCGCAATCCCCGCTCGGTAAGCTCGCCCGGATGCGGGACGCGGTCATTTGCGAACCACTCCGGACCCCGGTGGGTCGCTTCGGCGGCATGTTTCGCGACGTGCCCGTGACCGAGTTGGCCAGGACCGTGATCAAGGAGCTCGTGAAGCGCACAGAGATCCCAGCCGATCAGGTCGACGACGTGCTGCTGGGACAGGGCTACCCCAATGGTGAGGCACCGGCGCTGGGCCGGGTCGCGGCGCTCGACGCCGGGCTGCCGGTCGAAGTGCCCGGCCTGCAGATCGACCGACGGTGCGGCTCGGGACTCCAGGCGGTGCTCCAGGCGTGCATGTACGTGCAGACTGAAGCGGCCGATCTGGTGCTGGCGGGCGGCGCGGAGAGCATGAGCCAGACAGAGCTCTACTCGAGCAAGTTGCGCTGGGGGGCGCGGTCGGGCGGAGCGATGCTCGAAGACCGTCTCGTTCAGGCCCGGGTCACCGCCGGGGGCTCCAACTACCCCGTGCCGGGCGGCATGCTCGAGACGGCGGAGAACCTGCGACGGGAGTACGGCATCGCTCGCGAGGAGCAGGACGAGCTCGCGCTGCGCTCACACCAGCGTGCGGTCGACGCGCACGAGCGGGGAGCGTTCGCCGAGGAGATCGTCCCGGTGGCGGTCGAGGATCGCAAGGAGGGCCGGCGGCTGATCGACCGCGACGAGCACCCCCGCCCAGACTCATCGCTGGAGGACCTCGCCAGGCTGAAGCCGATCATGGGCGGGTCGGACCCCGAGGCGACCGTGACCCCCGGCAACTCCAGCGGGCAGAACGACGGAGCCGCGGTGTGCATCGTGACCCACGCCGAGCGGGCCCAGGAGCTGGGGCTGACGCCGTTCGCCCGGCTGGTGAGCTGGGCCGTGGCCGGGGTGCCGCCGCGGACGATGGGGATCGGCCCGGTGCCGGCGGCCAAGCGGGCGCTCGACCGCGCCGGGCTGTCGATGGACCAGATGGACCTGATCGAGCTGAATGAGGCCTTTGCGGCCCAAGTGCTCGCGGTGCTGCGGGAGTGGGAGCTCTCGGATGGTTTCGAGCGCCTCAACGTGAATGGGTCCGGGATCTCGCTCGGCCACCCGATCGGCGCGACCGGCGCGCGGATCCTGGCCACGCTGCTACGCGAACTGCGCCGCCGCGGCGGTCGCTACGGGCTGGAGACGATGTGCATCGGCGGCGGCCAGGGGATCGCCGCGGTGTTCGAGCACGTGCAGGGCGACTGAGGCGCCGGCCGCCCGGTGAGCGCCGACGCGAGACGATCGCCCGCCCCTGCTCCCCCGCCCGCCCCTGCGCCCGACGAGCGGATCGAGGCCGGGATGCGGGAGCTGATCGAGACGCTCGCGACCCTCGAGCGTAGGGCGGGCTCACCCGGAGAGGAACAGGCGGCGCGGTGGATCGCACGACGGCTGCAGCTGGCGGGCTGCGAGGCGCAGATCGACGAGGAGCAATTCCGCGACGGCTACGCGCACGTGATCGGCTCGCTGGCGAAGGCGGGGGCGCTGGCCGGCGCGACGGCACTGGCGAGCCGGCGAGCACGCAAGCTCGCCGGGATGGCGGCGGCGGCGGTCACCGCGGCGATCGCCGACGACATCTCCAACGGTCCCCGGCTGGCCCGCCGCCTGCTCACCGAGCCGAGGCCGACGTGGAATGTGGTGGGCCGGTGTGGCGATCCGTCGGCGACGCGGACGCTGGTCGTCATGGCCCACCACGACGCCGCGCCCACGGGGTTGATCTTCGACGAGCGGGTCCAGGCGTGGCTCGGCGAGCACCTGCCGGGGATCATCGAGCGGATCGACACCTCGCTGCCTCTGTGGTGGGCGATGCTGAGCGCTCCCGCGCTGGTGGCGCTCGGCGCCGCGCGGTCCAGGCGCGGGCTGATCGCCGCGGGGTGCGCCGGCTCGCTGGTCGGCAGCGCGGCGTTCGAGGACGTGTCCCGACGACCGGTGGCGCCCGGCGCCAACGACAACTTGACCGCGGTCGCCGTGCTGGTCGCGCTCGCCGAGCGATTGATCGCAGAGCCGCTTCCCGGGCTGGCGGTGCTGCTGGTGTCCTGCGGCGCCGAGGAGGTGCTCCAGGGGGGCATCCACGGCTTTGCCCAGCGCCATTTCTCGCGCCTGGACCGCGAGCGCACCTGGTTCATCAACCTCGACACGGTCGGCTCGCCTCGGCTGATCCTGCTCGAGGGTGAGGGCCCCGTGATCATGGAGGACTACTTCGACCGCGGCTTTCGGGATCTGGTCGCACGAGTGGCGGACCGGGCCGAGATCCCCCTCCGGCGAGGGATGCGCTCTCGCAACTCCACCGACGCGGTGATCCCGAGCCGGGCTGGATACCCCACCACGACCCTGACCTCGATGGACCGCTACAAGGCGCTCTCGAACTACCACAAGATGAGCGACACTCCCGAGATGGTCGACTACACGACCGTCGCGCAGGCACTGGCCGTGACTGAGGCGGTGGCGCGGGAGCTGGCGACCAATCCGTGGCTGAGACGCGACAGCTGACTGGCGCCGTGCCGGGTCAGGCGGCGGCGAAGCCGGTCCTGTGGCACATCCCGATCTCGCACTACAGCGAGAAGGTGCGCTGGGCGCTCGACTATAAGGGGATCGAGCACCAGCGGCGGGTGACCGTGCCCGGCTACCACATGCTGGTGGCGCTCGCCCTGACCAGGGGTCGACAGATCACGTTCCCGGTGCTGGTCCTCGATCAGAGGCCAATCGGCGACTCGAGCGCGATCATCGCCGCGCTCGAGCGACGCCATCCGGATCCTCCCCTTTACCCAAGCGAGCCGGCGGAGCGCCGGCGGGCGCTGGCGCTGGAGGAATTCGCCGACGATCAGCTTGGGCCCCACGTCCGTCGGTTCGCGTATCACGAGGCCCGTCGCGACCGGGCGCGATTCGCCGAGTGGGCGAGGCGAGAGTCTCCCCCGGCGCTGGCCCGGCTCGGACCGCTGGCTCCTGCCTACGCACGCGCCTTCACGGCGATGCGCTTCGGCGCGGGCAGCGAAGCTGCGGCCAAGCGCTCGCGCGCGCGAGTCGAGCGCGCCCTCGACCGCCTCGAGCGGGAGCTCGGCGCCAATCGATACCTCGTCGGTGACCGGTTCACGATCGCCGACCTCGCCGCGGCGTCGTTGCTGTATCCGCTCGTGCTGCCGCCCGAGGGCCCGAAACTGCGCTTCACACTCGACGGCATCGAGGACCGCCCCGAACGGCTGGCCGAGCATCCAACGCTGCACTGGGTCAGAGAGATGTTCCGGCGCCACCGCCGCCGCGGGATACTCTCAGCCGATGCCGGGGACCCCGCTGGCGACGGAGCTGGAGCTTCCTAGCCTCGATCACACGGAGCCTTCGCTGCGCGGGGATCGCTACCGCGCCGCGATGGCGGAGCTGGCCGGCGACGGCGACTGGCTGGCGCGCAACCCCTTCGGCTTCACGGTGCTCGAGCGCGAGTCGGGCGAGTTCTTCCTGCGCACCAAGGACGCCGTGTTCCCCGGCCTCAAGATCGCCGAGCTGTTTGGGATCAGCGACGGCCCCCTGCACGAGGAGATCGTCAAGAACATCATCAACATCAACGGCGACGATCACCGTCGGCTGCGCAACCTCGTCAACCCCGCGCTGGCTCCGCGCGCCGTCGCTCGCTACCGCCCGGCGATGCGGGCCTTCGCCGAGCGGCTGCTGGACGAGCGCTCGGCGGTGCAATCCTGCGAGCTGATCGCGGAGTTCGCGAAGCCCTACCCCGCGCGGGTGATCGCACACGTGATGGGCGCGCCGCTCGCCGACGCGCCGCGTCTGCAGGACTGGTCGAACTGGATCCAGCGGCAATTCGATCCCGCCAGCCTGATGGCGGAACGCGATCGGATCGAAACCGCCGTGAGCGAGTTCTACGAGTACGCCGACGCGCTGATCGAGGCTCGGCGGCGCGCTCCGGGCGAGGACCTGATCACCGACCTGATCGCCGCCGAGCAGGAGGGGGAACGGCTCAGCCACGACGAGCTGCGCAACCTGGTGCTCAATATCCTCGTGGGCGGGGTCGACACCAGCCAGAGCCAGCTGGCGCACGCCGTCCGGCTGCTGGCCGAACACCCCGAGCAATGGGCGCTGCTGCGCCAAGATCCGCATGGCCTCGCGCTCGCAGCCGTCGACGAGGCGATCCGCTACGAGCCGATTACGCCGTTCACCGCGCGGATCACGATCGCCGAGCTGGAGCACCGAGGCATCAGGTTCCCGGCCGGCTCGGTCGTGCTGGTGTCTGCCTGGCACGCCAACCGCGAGGGGCTCGCGGATGGCTCGTTCGACATCGCGGCCGAGCGCGGCCGCGAGCGAGTGCTCACGTTCGGCGCCGGGATCCACTATTGCGTTGGCGCCAACTTGGCCCGTGCGGAGATGCAGGAGGGGCTCGCGCTGCTGGCCGAGCGAGTCAGTTCGCTGCGACTCGAAGGCGAGCCCACGTTCGGCACACCGTCCGGTATCTACGGGCTGGAGTCGCTACCTCTGCGGCTGGGACTGGAGCGCTGAGTCCGCTCACACGGGCGCATGCTTCCACAGCGCGTCGTCGCCCAGCGGCTCTCGCGTGGCGGTGCCCGCGGCCACCAAGTCGAGCAGCGCGGTCTCGGCGGCCTTCCGATCCGGGGCGTCGTTGCCGTGCGTCATCAGCGCTGCCACCTCCTGGGTCGTCAAGCCGGCGCGGAAATGCTCGAGCGGCGGCAGCGGATCCTCGGGCGGTGGCCGGCGCTCCAGGGTCGGGTCGAGGTTCGCGATCAGCACGTCGTAGGCCTCGACCGGCTGGAACCCGCCGGCGATCAGCCGGTGGCCGTTTGCTTCGAACACCACAGACGGCGCGGTGAAGCGCACCGGCCCGTCGGTGCTGGCCGTCTTGCGTTGTAGCTCGGCCGGCGAGCCTGCGGCGGTGCGCGCCTCAGCGCGGTCGCGTTCGTAGGCTTCGGTCACGTCGGGGTCATCGAGCCGGGCGATCAGCCCGGGACCGTCGATGCCGGGCACCCGATCGAGCACGACCGCGAGCTCGGCGTCGTCCTCCAAGACCAGGGGGGTGGTGAAGTTGGCCAGCTGGATCGCCCGGAACGCCGCCCATTCGCTCCCCGGCGCCTGAAGCCGGGCCGCAGCCACGGCTCGGCAGCC
>JAFAZB010000293.1 GCA_019240015.1 Solirubrobacterales bacterium | reverse complement strand
GGCCCCGCTGATCCTCGGCAGCGATCCTCGCGGGCTATCGCCGCGCAACGTGGCGATCCTTGAGAACCGGCAGGTGATCGAGGTCGACCAGGATCCGCTCGGCATCCAGGGCCGGCTGGTACGGCGCTCTGGGTCCGCACAGGTGTGGGTCAAGCGGCTGATCGGCGGACAGGTCGCGATCGCGCTGCTGAACCGCGGCACCCGCCGGCTCCGGATCACCACGACGGCCGCCGACAGCGGGCTGCCGGCGGCCAGCGGCTACCGGCTGCAGAACCTATGGACTCACGCCGTCAGCGTCAGCTCCCGACTGATCACGGCGGAGGTCCCGCGGCACGGTGTGGTGCTCTACCTCGCGGTGGCCAGTTAGGGCGTGCCGTGTCGGAGCGCAGGGCCACCGCTACAGTCGGCGACGTGGCCGACTGGGACGACGTGCGGCGGCTGGCGCTCGGTCTACCCGAGACCGCGGAGCATGTCTCACGAGGCCTCGCCTCCTGGCGCGTACGCGACAAGGGGTTCGTGTGGGAGCGCCCGCTTCGGCCGGGAGACCTGCGGGCGCTGGGCCCAGCGGCGCCCCGCGGCCCGATCCTCGGCGCCCGGGTTGAGCACCTCGGCGCCAAGGAGGCGCTGCTAGCCGACGATCCCAGCGTTTATTTCACGACGCCCCACTTCGACGGCTATCCGGCGATCCTCGTGCGCCTCGAGCAGATCGCGCTAGACGAGCTGGAGGAGCTGGTGATCGAGGCCTGGCTCGCACGCGCCCCCAAACGGGTCGCCACTCGGTTCATGCAGTCAGCCGGGATAGGCGAGCCGGCCGCTCGCCCGCCCGGCGGCTCAGCTGCGTAGGCCGCGCGCGGCGCGGCTGGGGCCCTCACTTGCCCGGCAGCGAGCGCGCGTAGCCGACTCCGCGGGCCACCCAATGCTCCAGCTGGCGCTTCGTGCGCAGGCCCTCGGCGTCGACTCGCAGCCAGCCCCGCATCAGGCGGCCGCGCATCTCGAACGGATGCGCGTGCGGCTGGCTGAGCAGCTCGTCGGTCTCGCTCGGGTCGACCCGGAGCAGCAGCCCTCCCTGGCCGCTCGCGCTGACCGACATGTTGCCGTTGACCAGGAACGCCAAGCCGCCGAACATCGATTTCTCGGTCACGCCCGGCTCGGTGAGGATCAGCTCCCGGATCCGGTCGGCGAGCTGCTCGTCGTACGCCATCGACGCATTATCCCGGCGCGCACCGGACTTGCCGTTAGGATCCGCGACCGGGGTGAGCACAGACGAGCTGACGACCATGTCGGTCCACACCCCCGATGGCCGTGCGCTCGAGGTCGCGCTGGCGGGACCTCCCGACGGCGTGCCCCTGTTCTCGCATCACGGCACCCCGGGCGCCGCCGGGATCTTCGCCCCGCTGGTGGAGCTGGGTGCGGAGCGGGACCTACGCCACATCACCTACTCGCGGCCCGGGTACGGTCGCTCGACGCGACTGGGCGCCCGCTCGATCGCCGCCTGCGTGCACGACGTGGTCGCGATCGCCGATGCGCTCGGGTACGAGCGCTTCCACTCGGTGGGTGGCTCGGGTGGCGGCCCTCACTCGCTGGCGTGTGCCGCGCTCCTGCCCGAGCGGGTCATTTCCGCCGCGGCGATCGCGTCGCCTGCGCCGTTCGACGCGGATGGGCTTGACTGGACCGCCGGCATGGGCCAGGAGAACATCGACGAGTTCGGCGCCGTGCAGGCGGGAGAAGGAGAGCTCCGGCGCTATCTCGAGCAACAGGCCGCCGCGATAGACGGCGCCCGCGGAGATCAGATCGTGGAGGTGCTCGGCGACCTCGTCTCCGAGGTGGATCGGCGTGCACTCAGCGGAGCGTTTGGCGACCACTTGGCACGGCAGCTCACGCACTCCCTCTCGAGCGGCGTGTGGGGCTGGTTCGACGATGACCGAGCGCTGATCGCGGACTGGGGATTCGAGCTCGGCCAGGTCCGCGTCCCGGTATCGATCTGGCATGGCGCCCAGGATCGCTTCTGCCCGATTGCCCACGGCGAGTGGCTGACCAACCACCTCCAAGGGTCGGCGCATCTGCGTCCCGACGATGGTCACCTGTCGCTCGCGATCAGCTCGTACGGCGAGATCCTGGACGGATTGCTGGAGCGCTGACCGGTCAGCGTGACCGGCATCTTGACCCACCCACGCCGGCGGGCGTAGGCTCGCTCCAAACAACACAACGGAAGGTGGACTGAGATGGCCGGCGTTACGAAAACGCGGCGCGGCGCGACGTCGAAAGCTGGCGGGGGCCCCGCCGATCTGGCCGAGGGGTCTCGGCGGTTGCTCGAGGACACGTTCAACGAGGGCAAGCTCGAGCTGGTCGACGAGTTGGTGGCGGCGGATGCGATCAGCCACGACCCCGCCACCCCGGCTCACATGCGCGAGCTCACCGGGCCGGAGATGTTCAAGCGCACGGTCGCCATGTACCGGCGGGCGTTCCCCGATGTGCGCATGGTGGTCGACGACGTGATCGCCGCCGATGACAAGGTCGTGCTCCGCTGGCACAGCGAGGGGACGCACCGCGGAGAGCTCGAGGGCCTGGCCCCGACCGGCGCCCACGGGTCGGTGACGGGCATCAGCATCGACCGCTGGAAGGACGGCAAAGTCGTCGAGTCGTGGACGGAATGGGACAACCTCGGCCTTGCCCGCCAGCTCGGCGCCGCTCCTCCTGAGGGCAGCATCGGCGAGAAGCTCGGGCTCGGTCTTCAGCGGCTGATGGCCCGGCGTATGCGCCAGAAGAACTCGGGCTAGCCGAGCGACGGCTAATCCTGCTGCGGTCTGCCTGCCAGTCTCTGCAGCCTCATCGTCAGCCAGGCACAACCTCCGATCGCCAAGGCAACGGCGGCCAGCTTTCGGACGCGACGCTTGGGCTTCGGCTTGGCAGGCCGGAGCGCCCTCGTAAGGTTCCGCGTCGAGCTCGCCGCCTGACGCAGATTGCCGTAGAGCCGCTTGTCGTCGACGGCTTCGCCACGCTGTCTTCGTGCGCGGCCGTACGCGGCGCGCGCCCCGTCGACGGCGTTGCGTAACTGTTCTTGGACGAATTCGTCCTCCAGCAGACGCTGGATGTATGGGAGCACCGACTTCGCTTGTCCGGTCTTGGCCACCCGATTTCCTCTCTATCTGTCGTTGAGGCCTAGGCCTGCTCGGGCTGCTGCTCGCCGGGCCAGCTGCCTGTCAGCCGATGAAAGGCCCTGCGCATGCCGTGATCGGCCAGCCCGCGA
>JAFAZB010000054.1 GCA_019240015.1 Solirubrobacterales bacterium | reverse complement strand
CTGGGGAGCCACGAACACGTCGTCCTCGCGCCCGCGGATCCCGGCCACGAACCGGCGCACGTGCTCGCCGTAGGCGATCACCGCGTCGGCGTGACGGTAGATGTGGCGGGTCAGCGGCAGCGCCGCCGCGTGGGCGGCCGACCTGGGCTGGGCCCAGACCGAGGCCCACAGCACGAACGGCTTGCCGTAGCGCTTGGCCCCGAAGTACGACGCCGGCAGCAGCGCGCCGCCCGCAAACGGGGCGATCACCGCGTCATAGCGACGACCCAGCGTCAGCGCCTCACGGGGTCCCCGCAGGCGCCTGGCGGGAAACGGGGCCGCGCGCAGCTGGGCGTCGAGATCGGACAGCCAGCCCGGCACGTAGCGCTCGCCGCCGGCGAAGCACAGCACCTCGAGCCCCGTTCGCTGCGCGAGCCGCTCGTACAGCGGCACCCGGTAAGGCGCGAGGTAGTTGGTGAGGAGCGCGATCGGCATCGGCTGCCCGCACGTTGGCAGAATCGGCGCGATCGATGCGCGTGCTGCTGCTCCACAACCGCTATCGCGCCGCGGGCGGCGAGGAGCGCGCGGTCGCCGAGCTCGCGGCGCTGCTCGGCAGGCGGGGCGACACGATCGAGACGCTCGAGCGATCGAGCGCGGAGCTGGCCGGCGGCCGGGCCGCGCGAGCGCTGCTGCACGGAGGGCTCGACGCCGACGAGGTGACCGAGGCGGTGCGCCGGGTCGGCGCCGAGGTGGTGCACGCGCACAACCTGCATCCGCTGTTCGGGTGGCGGGCGCTGGCGGCGGCCCGCGCCGCGGGGGCGCGGACCGTGCTGCACCTTCACAACTTCCGTCTCTTCTGCGCGATCGCCGTCGCCTACCGCGACGACGCGCCGTGCTTTCGCTGCCGCGCCGGCAGGACCGGGCCCGGGCTGAGGTTGCGCTGCCGTGGCTCGCTCCCCGAGGCGGCCGTGTACGCCGCCGGGCTCCGTCTCCAGCAGCCGCACCTGTTCGCGCACGCCGATCGGCTGGTGGCGGTCAGCAGGGCCACCGCCACCCGGCTGATCGAGCTGGGGCTGCCGTCCGCGGGAGTCAGCGCGCTTCCCAACTTCGTCCCGGCGGCGAGCTTCGCATCCGAGACCAGCGCGCACCGGGGCGAGTACGCGCTCCTCGCAGGCCGGTTGGTGCGGGAGAAGGGCTTCGACACCGCGATCGCGGCGGCTCGGATCGCCTCGGTACCGCTCCTGATCGCCGGCGACGGGCCCGACCTGGATCGGTTGCGAGCGCTCGCGCGCGGTGCGGAGGTGCGCTTCACCGGCCGGCTCGACTCGGCGTCGCTCGCCCGCGTGCGGGCGGGGGCCGGGGTGGCGATGGTCCCCTCGCGCTGGGAGGAGCCGTGCCCATACGCCGCGCTCGACGCGCTCGCGGCGGGGGTTCCGGTGCTGGCCAGCACGCGCGGCGGGCTGCCCGAGCTGGTGGGGGACGAGGGACTCGTCGCGGCCGACGATCCGGGCGCCTGGGGTCGGGCGCTGGCCGAGCTGTGGCGCGATCCGGAGGCTCGGCGCACGCGGGGGGCGCAGTCGCTGGCGCGCGCCCGGGAGCGGTTCGGGGAGGACCGCTACTACGAGCAGCTGACCGCGATCTACGGAGGCTGAGGGAGGCCTGGGTGTCCGGGGCGCGCTCGGCCCCGGCGGCCGGCTTCTATGCTCCGCGCGTGCATCGCCGACGGATCAGGGTGGTGGTCATGTGCGTGCTCGCGGCGGCGGCGCTGGAGGGGTGCGGCGGCGCCAAGCACGCTTCCAGCAGCTCCAGCGCCGCGGGCAAGGGCTCGTCTTCGACCGGTTCCGCCTCCACCGCCGCCGGCGGCCCGAGCAGCTCCGCCACGACCACGGGCCTGACGACCACCGGGCCGGCGTCGAGGCGCGGAGCGAGCGACGTACGGATCCCCGCCAGCTTCACGATCGGCCACGGCGGAACCCTCACGCCGCCGACGGTCTCGGCGCCGGCCTTCCTGGCCGTGCAGCTGACGGTCGCCTCCGGCGACGGGCGCGGACACACCGTGCTGCTCGAGACGCCGCGGCGCAAGGCGCTGAGGGTGCCGCCCGGCGGGCGCGCGTCGGCGCTCGTGGCCGGGCTGCGGGCCGGCCGCTACCCGATCGAGGTCGACGGAGCGCCGCGCGGGGCGCTGATGATCGGCGGCGAGCCGGGGCCCTGAGCCGCGCTAGCCGATCGCCGCGCCGGGCGCGGCGTCCTTGTCCGGGCGCAGCAGCACCACGCCCAGCCGCTCGTCGAGCGCCCCGAGCACCAGCACCTCCGAAGACACCGGCCCGATCTGCCGTGGCGGGAAGTTGACCACCGCGACCACCAGCGTGTCGAGCAGCTCCCCGCGCGGATAGTGGGTCAGCTGCGCCGAGGACGCCTTGACGCCGAGCTCGGGCCCGAAGTCGATCCAGAGCTTCCAGGCCGGCTTGCGGGCCTCCGGGAAATCCTGCACCTCGACGATCCGGCCGACCCGCATGTCGACCGCCTCGAACTGCTCGAACGCGATCACCGGCGCCGCCGCGAGGCGTTCACTCGCCGGAGTAGGGCGTGGTGGCGGCGCTGGAAGAGGAGCCGGTGGTGGTCGTCGAGTCCGGAGGTGAGGTGGCGGATCCGCGCGAGTCCGGGCTCGAGGAGCTGGTCGAGTCAGGGGTGCCGGGGTCGGCGCTGCTGGTCGCCCCCGGAGGAGGCGTCGAACCGCTGGTGCCGCCGTCGGTGCTCCCTGAGCCGGCCGACGCCGCCCCCGAAGCAGGCGGCGCCGCCGGGGTGGGGGCGGTCGTCGGGGTGGTCGTCACGGGCGCGGGCACGGTCGCCTGGGGCTGGGAGAGCACGGTCGTGTCCGACTGGGTCTGCGTGCGCCCCGGCGGCTGCTTGGCCGGCTTGACCGACGCCCTGAGCAGCGCCTTGGCCGGGGGCGCGGTGGCGGCGGCGGGGACCGCGACGGGGTGCTTGGCCACCGGGGGCTTGCTGTGGCGTCTGGCCTTCGAGCGCAGCGCCGCACGGCTGCCGACCGCTCGCAGCGAACTGCTACTCGTCACCGCCTGCTGAGCCTGCGCCGCTTCGGGCTGCGAGACCGCGGCGAGTGAGCGGCCGTGGCGGCGGCTCACGTGGCCCACCTCGACGGCGCCGGCGGTCACGAGCGCCGCCGCGGCCAGGCCTGCGGCGGCCTTGGTGGCGATCGTGCCGATCCCAGCCGAGACCAGGCTGCCTGCGGTCGAGCCGGTTGCCAACGCCGAGCCGGCGGCGCTTCCCGCGAGCGCCGAGCCCCCGGCGGCGGTGGAGCCGGCGGCGCCCGAACCCATCGCGGTCGCGCCCGAACCCACCGCGGTCGCGCCCGAGCCCACCGCGGTCGCGCCCGAGCCCATCGCGGTCGCGCCCGAGCCCGCGCTTGCGCCGGCCGAGTGGCCCAGGTGGGTGAAGGCCAGCTTGTGGACAAACGCCAGCGGGCCGACGGGAAGCAGCGCGGCCAGCGCCTTGTTGGTCTGCTTGAGCTGCACGCGGAACTCGCCACAGCGCTTGCAGGCGCGCAGGTGGCGGCGCACGAGCGGGGTTGGGCGCCGGCGCAGGCCCTCTGCGATCTCACCCAGCTCGAGCCGCACCTCCTCGCAGGAGAGCAGCCGGGCCTCGGCGGCCTCGGCCAGCGAGACGCGGGCCCGGACCAGCAGCGACTTGACGCTCGGTACGGTCGTTTCCATCGCCTCGGCGATCTGCTCGTAGGACAGCGCGTCCATCTCGCGCAGCACCAAGGCGGTCTTCTGGGTCTCGGGAAGCTCGTGGATGTCGCCGACCAGCAGCCGGAACTCCTCGCGCTCGTACACCTTGTCGGCAGTGCTGGCGCCGTTGTCGGAGTAGTGGAGGTCCATCGAGTCGACCCCCACCGCCTGCATCCGGCGCAGATGGTTCAGGCTGCGGTTGCGCGCGATCCTGTACAGCCAGGGCCGGACGTTGATCGGTCGCTCGTCGGCGAGAATCGCGTTGAACGCAGCGGCGAGCACTTCCTGAAGCACGTCCTCCGCGTCCTCGCGCGAGCCCAGCAGGTGCCGGCAGAACGCCTGCAGCCGGCTCTCGTACCGCGCCACCAGCGCCTCGAAGGCGGCGGGGTTGCCCCGCCTGACGAACGCAATCAGTCGCTCGTCGGACTGGAGTCGTAGCAGCCGAGAGCGCCCATGCAGGCCGATCCCCCCTGAGTATTTGAGAGCTGAGACTTCCATCCGGCTCGGTGGCGAGGCTCTTCCCTAGCCAGGACACCGTAGCAGCGGATTAGTT
>JAFAZB010000007.1 GCA_019240015.1 Solirubrobacterales bacterium | reverse complement strand
GCCGCCACGGGCCGGGTGACCTTCATCAGGCTGTTCAGCTGCTCGGTCAGGCGGGTGACCGATTCGCTCAGCGGCCCCAGCGAGTCGGCGAGCTTCTCGACCACCGCGACGTGGCGCTCGAGCGATTCGGCTGCGCGGTGCGCGGCGGCCACCGCCTGTTCGAGCTTTTCCTCGAGCCGCTGGGCCTCCTGCAACGGCGAGTGCGTGGCGACGTCGGTCTCCGCGCGCTCCGCGGCGCCCAGGATCGAGCGCAGGACGCCACCCATGATCGAGAACGGCGACGGGGGTGCCATCAGGTCAGCCCGATGCCGCTCGCTTCCCCGCGGCGCTCGCGCCGCAGCCCCTCCAGGTACACCAAGGACATACCGATCAGTGCACCCGGGACCGCCTGGAGCGCGGTCGAGAGGTGGGTCGCGTGGCGCCCGGGGATGTGGAAGCCACTGATGATCAAGCCGCACAGCGCGGCGCCGGCGAGCGCGCCGAGGAACGCGCCGACGATCCCGCCCCAGTAGCGGTCGGGAAGCCAGATCGTGAAGTGCCACAGGGCCAGGCCCATCATCACCCAGGCGAGCATTCCCATCAGTCGGCTCCTCCGGGCCTGGCACGAACAAGGGCGGGGGCGCGGTGCATCAGCGGCGCCTCCCGTGGCGACGGCTGCGCGAGCGGGACTTGGGCGGGCGCTTGGGCTTGGGGGCGGGCGCAATGCCTTCGTTCTCGGCGATGTCGGGGGCGGGCTCGGGGCCTGCGTCGGGGGTGCGGTCGGGACGGACCTCGGCGGCGCCGTCGTCCCGCAGCCCGGGGCCCGCGTCGGGGGTACGGTCGGGGCGCCGCGCGGGCGCGCGCTGATCGGCCGCGGCGCCGTCGGCGTCCGCTTCGCGCGCCGCGAGCCGCTTGGTCAGGGTCGAGGTGTGACGCGAGGGCGGTTGCTCGATGTCCAGGTCGCGCTTCATCTGCTCGAACTCGGCCGCCGAGACGGTTTCGGGCTCCGGCGCGGTGATCCGCCCCTCGCGGCGCGCGGTCGGCCGGCGTACCGGTTCGACGTCGGCCCCGGCGGCGTAGGCGGGAACGTGTCCCAGCTCGGCTTCGATCCGGTGGCGGCGGGCGCGGTAGACGGTCTCCCGCTCCTTCCAGTGGGTCAGGACGGGCGAGGCGATGAAGATCGAGGAGTACGCACCCGAGGCGACTCCGATCAGCAGCGCGAAGGCGAAGTCCCCGAGCACGCCACCGCCGCCGAAGAACAGCAGCGCGACGATCGGCATCAGCGTGCAGGAGGTGGTGGCGATCGACCTCGTCAGCACCTCGGACATCGAGCGATTGACGATCTGCGAGAACGCGGCGCGCGGCATCCGCGGGATGTTCTCTCGCACCCGGTCAAAGACGATGATCGTGTCGTACAGCGAGTAGCCCAAGATCGTCAGCAGCGCGGCCACGGTCGCCGTCGTCACCTCCCGGCCGGTCAGCGAGTAGACGCCGCTGGTGATCAGCAGGTCGTGCATCAGCGCGATCAGCACCGGGATCGCGAACTTCCACTCGAACCGCAGCGCCACGTATGCCGAGATCACGATCAGCGAGGCGATGATCGCGACCACGGCGCTGTTGGCGACCGTCCGCCCGAACGTCGGACCGACCGAGGTCTCATCGGGTGGGGAGCGCAGCCCGAAGTTGCTCTGCAGCGCGCCGCGCACCTGGCCGAGCTTGTTCGGCTGCAGCTGCTTGGCGGAGATCTGGAAGACGTACGGTCCGAGCGCGTTGTTGGTGATCCGCTGCACCTGCGGGCTCGGTGCGCCCGCCGCGCTCACGACCGAGCGCACCTGGGAGTCGGTGGCGGGCTTCACGAGGCTGGCCGTGATCCGGGTTCCCGAGGTGAAGTCGATCCCGAGGTTGAGCCCTTTGCCGCCGATCGCCATCGCCCCGACCAGCAGGATCACGCCCGACATCGAGAAGAAGTAGCGGGAGGCGCCCATGAAGTCGAACCGCCAGACCCGCCGCTTGCCGCCGGCGCCGAGCGCGGAGGGACGGGAGATGGTCCGCGAGCTTCCCATGCTCATCAGGATCGCCTGGGTTGCGAGCACCGCGGTGAACAGCGACACGAACGTGCC
>JAFAZB010000012.1 GCA_019240015.1 Solirubrobacterales bacterium | reverse complement strand
CCAAGCGCTCCGCGGACGACCGGGGGCGCGCCGGGGCCGGCGCTACGATCCGCCGCCCATGCAGTACCCGGTCGAGAGCTTCTCGGACTCGGAGCGGGAGCGTCTCGCCCGCCACTTCAGCAACCTCGACCGCCCGGTGTTCGCGCTCGTCAACCTGCCGGAGACGGTCAAGGGCGCGCTGTTCGCCCGCTACTCGCGCTATCCGGGGACCCTGAGGAGGCTGTTCCTGGAGGAGTTCGCCGACGACGTCGACGACGGCGCGCGGTGGGAGGGAGACGAGGGCCGGCGCGCGGCTGAGCTCTATGAGCGGATCTTCCTCGGTTACGGCGACGACTCGGTGGCCCAGCTGGGAGGCGCCCACATCGCCTGCGAGTGGGTCTCGAACATCCTCACCAAGATCCTCCAGCGACCCCGGCTGGCCGCCTACCTCGAGCAGTCGACCCGGTACATCGCCTACGACGGCGCGATGCCGAATCCACCGGGGGGCTACCGCTACTACCGCGATCCAGAGCTTGGCCCCGAGTACCAGCGTGCGATGGATGAACTGTTCACGATCTACTCACGCGCGCTGCCCCAGGTTGCGGCGTGGGCGCAGGACGAGTTTCCACGTGGGCCAGACGAAGCCCCCGCCGCGCACGCCCGCGCGATCAAGGCCAAGGCGCTCGATCTGCTGCGCGGGCTGCTGCCGGCCAGCTCGCTGTCGCACATGGGGATCTTCGCCAGCGGGCAGGCCTACGAGCAGCTGCTGCTGCACCTGCTCGCCCACCCCCTGCCGGAAGCGCGCAGCTACGGCGCGATGCTGCTCGACGCCGTCGAGTCGGTGATCCCAAGCTTCGTCTCCCGGGTGCAGCGGCCCGATCGCGGCGGTGAGTGGATCTCCTACCTGGAGTCCCGTGCCCGGGCGGGCGGGCGGTGGGCCAGGCGGCTGGGATTGACCGAAGCCGACGCGGACCGCTCGGCGGGGCCGTCGGTGAGGCTGCTGGCGGTCCACGGGGACGAAGAGGACCTGCTGGCCGCGCTCCTGTTCGAATCCGCCGCCTGTTCTGAGCGGCAGCTGCGCGAAACGGTGCAGTCGCTATCCGAGCCGGACCGCGCAGCGCTGCTGGCCGAGCTGGTCGGGGTGCGCTCCAACCGCCGCCATCGCCCCGGCAGGGGCTTCGAGGCGCTGCGCTACCGGTTCGAGATCGTCTCTGACTACGGCGCCTTCAGGGATCTCCAACGTCACCGGATGCTGACGATCCAGTGGCAGGCGCTGACGCCCCAGCTGGGCGCGGACGTCCCCGAACAGGTCGAGCTGGCGGGCTGCGGCGATCGCTACCGGCGGGCGCTCGAGCTCTCCGCCCGCGAGTACGAGCGCCTCGTCGGGAGCGGGCTGCCCGAGGCCGCCCCGTACGCGCTGTGCCTCGGCTATCGCCTGCGCTACATACTCGACTGCAACGCCCGCGAGGCGATGCAGCTGATCGAGCTGCGATCGGGGCGCGAAGGCCACCCCAGCTATCGCGCGGTCGCGCACGAGATGCACGCGCAGATCGCCTCCGTGCATCCAGGCGTCGCCGCGGCGATGAGCCATCTCGACGGCGACACCGAGCCGCGGCTCGAACGGATCCTGTCGGAGATGCGCGCGCAGACCCGGGCCGGCTCCTGACGCGGTGCTCAGCCGCGGGTTTCGCGCTCGCGCAGCTCGACCCGCCTGATCTTCCCGGTCAGCGTCTTTGGCAGCTCGGCGACAAACTCGACGATCCGGGGATAGGCGTAGGCGGAGTGGCGGTCGCGGACGAACGCCTTGATCTCCTCGGCGAGCTGCTCGGACGGTTCGTGCTCGCCCGCCAGCACCACGAACGCCTTGACGACGTTGCCCCGACGCTCGTCGGGCGACGCCACCGCCGCCGCCTCGGCGACCGCCGGATGCTCGAGGCAGGCTGACTCGACCTCGAACGGCCCGATCCGGTAGCCCGCGGAGATGATCACGTCGTCGGCCCGGCCCTCGTACCAGAAGTAGCCTCCTGGTCGGCCTTGGCCGCGTCCTTGGTGTGGAACCAATCGCCGCCGAACACCTCCTCTGAGTCCTCGGGCGGGCGGTTCCAGTAGCCGAGCGGATAGTGGGGGTTGGACCGCGCCTTCAGACAGATCTCGCCGCGCTCTCCCTGGCGCACGGGACGCTCGTCCTCGTCCAGGATCTCGACCTCCCAGCCCGGCATCGGCTTGCCCATCGATCCCTCCCGCACCTCCATGAACGGGTAGTTGGCGCATAGCGGATAGGACTCCGTCAGGCCGTAGCAGTCGAGCACCGTGACTCCGTACTGCTCCCGGAACCAGCGGATCGCCTCCGGGTTCAGCGGCTCACCCGCCGAGCACACGACACGGAACTTCTGCGGGTAGCGCCTGCCGGCGTCGGCGATCGCCATCATCGAGCGGATCGCGGTGGGCGTCGCGAACACGTTGCTGACCTCGTGCCGGGAGAGGAACTCGAGCTGCTTGCCCGGATCGAATCCCCCTTCGCGCTGGTACACCGCCTGCACCGCGCCCAGCCGCCAGGGCCCCAGCAGCGGGCAGATTCCAGCCGCCCAAGCCCACTCCCCCATGCCGTGGAACAGCTCGCCGTCACGGACGTCGTGGCAGTAGGTGAACTCCTCGTGCGCGAGGATGTAGCGGTGGGCGTGGAGAATGCCCTTGGCAAGCCCCGTCGTCCCTGAGGAGTAATACAGCTGCGCGGCGTCCTCCGCCGCCGTGTCGACATTGTTGAACGACGTGGAGCCACGGTGTAGAAGCTGATCGTCGAGCATCAGCAGGTGCTCGACCAGCGAGCGCTCGACCCGCTCCGCGTTCTCCTCGTTGGTCACCAGCACCTTGGCCTGCGAGTCCTTCAGCCGGTGCCGGATCCCCTCATCGCCGTACAGCACCGACATCGACAGCAGGATCCCGCCCGCCTTCCAGGTACCGAAGAACACCCCCGCCGTCTCCGGCGTGGCCGGCAGCAGCATCGCCACCCGGTCGCGCCGCTGTACCCCGTGCGCACGGAGCACGTTGGCGAACCGGTTGGCGGTGTCCTGGAGCTCGCCCCAGCTGACCTCTCGCACGGCGCCGCGGAAGTCCTCGTGGATCATCGCCAGCTTCTCCCGCGGATGGCGGTCACAGACGTCGGCGGCGATGTTGTAGCGCTCCGGTACCTCCCAGCTGTGCTTCGCGCAGGCCTGTTCGTAGGAGGAGAAGGTGGTGGCTGGGCTCATTCGTCGATCATCCTTCGTCGTCCTGGTGCATGGCAGAAGTCTTCCCCGCCTGCGCCACACAGTACGCTTGGCGGCGCGCTGATGAACGTCGTGCTTAGCGCAGTGCTCGGGGTGCTGGTGGCCGTCACGATGTTTACGGCCTGGAGAGTGATACGCGCGCCCCGCGCTGCCCGGACGCCGGAGGCCGTGGGCATGCAGTCCGCGCTGCATGCCGCGAGCTCCACGCTCCCCTACCTCCGCCGGGGTCTCAGCCCACGCTCCGCGGGCCAGGCCGCGCCCCACCTGCGGGCGCTGACGGGAGCGGCGGCGATCGCGCTCGCGGACACCTGCGCGGTGCTGGCAATCGACGGCGAGGGGCGCGAGCAGGTTCGGCCCGGGGACCTGCTCTCGAGATTGCTGGCAAAGACCCCCGACGCGCGCATCCACATCGTCCCGCGCCTGATCTCATCGGACCCGACTTGCCCGCTGCGATCTGCGGTGCTCGCGCCGCTGATGGTCCAGGGCAGGCGAGCCGGGACCCTGATCGCCTTCTACCGCGCGGTCGGGAGACCGAGCCACGCGGAGCTGCGAGTGGTCCAGGAAGCGGCGACGCTGGTCGCCGCCCAGGTCGAGCTGTCGGTGGTCGCCGAGCAGGAGGAGCGCCTTGCCCAGGCCGAGCTGCGCGCGCTGCGCGCCCAGATCTCGCCGCATTTCATCTACAACGCGCTCGCGGCGGTGGCCGGCGACATCCACGTCCGCCCCGAGGAAGCCCGCGAGTTGTTGATCGACTTCGCCGAGTTCACCCGCTACCTGTTCCGCGACGGCCGCTCCTACGTGACGCTCGACGACGAGCTCGAGCATGTCGGCCGGTACCTGCGACTGGAGCAGGCGCGCTTTCGCGACAGCCTGCACGTGACGATCGACGTGCCCGAGCAGACCAGGGGCGCGGTCGTTCCGGTGATGTCGGTGCAGCCGCTGGTGGAGAACGCCGTCCGCCACGGGGTGGAACGTCGCGCGGGCTCGGGGCGGATCGGGATCGAGGCGCGGCTGCTCGGCGGCGACGTCGAGCTGCGCGTCAGCGACGACGGCTCGGGGATCGAGCCGCAGCGGGTCCCCGAGGTGCTGGCGGGCGCGGGCGGCGGGATCGGACTCTCCAACGTGGACGCCCGGCTGCGGGCTACCTTCGGCGAGCGCTACGCGTTGCGGATCGAGTCGCGGATCGGCGAAGGGACCACCGCCGTGATGACCGTGCCCAACTTGCGCGGCGAGGTTTCCCGTCCCGCCCTGGCGTGGAGCAGATGAGCGATCGGCTGACGATCCTGGCGGTCGACGACGAGCAGACCCAGCTCCAGGACCTGGCTCGCCTACTGCGGAGCTCCCCGCACGTCAGCGAGGTGGAGTGCGCCTTCGACGGCCACGACGCGCTGCGCAAGGCCTCCGGCCAGCGCTACGACGCGATCTTCCTCGACGTGCGGATGCCCGACCTCGACGGGGTCGAGCTCGGGCGGGTGCTGAAGCGCTTCGCGACGCCACCCGAGTTGGTGTTCGTGAGCGCCTACGACAGCGCTGCCGTCGACGCGTTCGAGCTTCACGCACTCGATTACCTGCGCAAGCCGGTGTCTCGCAAGCGCGTCGAGGACGCGCTCGAGCGGGTCACGGCCGCGCTGGACTCCCGCGCATTCGCCGAGAACGGCGAGCCGCGGGCGCGCGCCGGCGGGCCCGTCGATGGCGAGCTGATCGCGGTCGCGAACGTCCGCAACGGCTCCACCCGGCTGGTCGCGCGCGGCTCGATCCTGTACGCACAGTCCTACGGCGACTTCGTCCGCATCGTGACCGAGGACGGCCGCTACCTGCTGCGTGCCACGCTGGGCGAGCTCGAGCGCCGCTGGGAGCCGGCCGGCTTCGTCCGGGTCCACCGCCAGTACGTCGCCAACCTGCTCAAGGCCGTGGAGCTGCGGCCGCTGTTCGGCGGCACCGCCGAGCTGATCTTCAGCGAGGATCACGCGATCCCGATCGCCCGGCGCCACGTGGCCGAGCTGGGCCGCCGGCTCGGTGTGTAGGCGACGCCGGGCGCGGCCCTGCCGGGCCGCGCCCGCACGTCAGCGCACCTACTCCTCCTGGGCTTGCTCCTGCTTGATCTTGTCCTCGAGCTGCGACATCACGTCCGGGTCGCGCAGCGTGGTCACATCGCCGAGCGTACGTCCCTCCGCGATGTCACGCAGCAACCGTCGCATGATCTTGCCCGAGCGCGTCTTGGGCAGGTCGTCGGCCCACACGATCCGCTTCGGGCGCGCGAACTTGCCGATCCGGTCCGCGACATGCCCGCGGATCTCCTCGACCAGTTTCTCATCGCCCTCGCCTTCCTCGCCCTCGAGCGTGACGAACGCGCAGATCGCCTGGCCCGAGTCCTCATCGGCCTGCCCGATCACCGCCGCCTCGGCCACCCGGCGGTGCGAGACGATCGCCGACTCGACCTCCGCCGTCGACATCCGGTGGCCGGAGACGTTGACGACGTCATCGATCCGCCCGATGATCCAGAAGTAGCCGTCCTTGTCCTTGCGGGCGGCGTCGCCGACCAGGTAGGTCTCCTTGCCGTACTTCTCGAAGTACGTCTCGACGAACCGCTCGTCCTCCTTA
>JAFAZB010000462.1 GCA_019240015.1 Solirubrobacterales bacterium | reverse complement strand
CTGGGCACCGATCATGTTCAGCCCCGCCGCCACCAACTGCGAGCTCACGCCGAGTAGGTTTGAGGCGCGCACGTCCACCGAAGGCTGGGCCCCTTCCATCACCAGCAGGCGCAGGATCCGACCCTCGTCGGGCGCCAGCTCGGACAGGATCCGGCCATACGCCGGGTGCTCGCGCTGCTGGACCTCGACGTCGGCGGCTTCACGCAGCAGCTCTGCGCCGCGCACGCGCAGCGCCTCGGCGTTCGCGGAGCGACCGTTGCGCCGCTCATCGCCGGTGCCTCCGCCCGCCCCCGCCAGCAGCTGCTTGATTCGCTCGTCGAGCTCGGCGACGCCCAGCAACTCGCGCGCTTGGTCGCGCAGTGAGCTGCGCAGCTCCTGCGCGAGCGCGCCCGCCGAACCGGGATCGACCACCGCCCGCGCGACGCGACCGCCGACCCTGACCGACGCACCGAGGCCCCAGGACGCCGTCCGCAGCCACGCTCCGGCGGCGAGTCGCGCGAGCCCGGGGAGCGCGTCGGTGACCCCTCCGTTGCGTTGCTGTCCGCTGGTGGCGCTCATCCGAAGATCGCCAGGTGGACCAAGCCCCCCGCGAAGCCGAGCACCGCGCCGTGCAGGAGCAAGAGCCACTCGTCCTCACGCGTGGCGGTGCGCAGCAGCTCGGCAAAATCGGTGGGCGCCATCGCTCGAATCCGCTCGGTGATCAGCTTACGCATCGCGTCGCTCTGGGCGCGGCTGAACTCGGGATCGGACAGCGCGACCATCATCTGCTCGACCGGCTCGGAGGCGAACGAGCGACGGATCGCATCGTATTCCCGAGTTCCTACGGCCACCCGCACCGCGGCGTGCGCGGGTCCGGTGGCGCGGTCGATCGCGGGCCGCATGGCGCTCTCGATCAGCATCCGGGTGCGATCTGATTGGGGGCCGCGCAGCAGCTCCTGGCCGAACTCGCCGACGGTCAGGATCTCGTCGGCGACGATCCGCGCGTACACCTCGGCGACGTCGTGCTGGCGTTTGATGAACAGCCCGTGTACCGGCAACGGTCCCCACCTCTGGGGCTCTGCCGGCTCATAGATCATCCACAGGGCGGCCCAGTTGGTGATGTATCCGACCGCGACGCCGAGGATCGGGAGCAGCCACCAGTAGTCGAGGAAGTGCGTCAGCGCCGCGACCGGGATTCCCAGCACGAACCCGAACACGAAGCCGAAGTTCTGGATGAATTTGAGCTCTCGGCGGCCGATGTCGAGAAACACGCGGTTCGCCAGCTCGGGGTCGAAGCGCTTGATCACCATCAGCTTCACGTCGACGAGCTGGTCGATGTGCTCGCCGATCGTGGCGGTCAGCTCGCGCACGATCTCGGGCAGCTGCCGCTGCACGCGTTGGTGGACGAGCTCCTTGACCTGCGGCGGCAGGTTGCGCCACAGGTCGGGGTGCTCGCGCTCCAGCACGCGCTCGACGCTCTCCCGGATCTCATCCCGGGTGCTGACCACGATCTGCTCGGCGATCTTCTCCGGATCGAGCTGGTTGTAGAAGTCGCGTGGCGTGCCCAGCTTGGCGATCCCGCTGTCGACCGCCAGGCTGCCCATCTTGGCGGCGCGCGAGGGGACGATCCCCTGCCATCCGATCCCCCCGATCATGATCCCGGGGATCTGCCGGATCCGGTGCGGAAGCAGCCTGGACAGGGCGCGGAGCCACTGGACCCGCCAGCCCCGGAAGTGGACAGGGTAGAACAGCATCAGCACGCCCGTCCAGTTGGTCACGTAGCCGATCGCGCCGGTGAAGAACGGAACCGTGATCAGCGCCAGCGTGCTCACCGCGCGAGCAACGCTATCCCACCGCCCCCCGCCGCATGCCCGGTAGCGCTTGCTGGCTCCGGAACACTAAGCTACACCACTGTAACTACGCGATCGAGGAGTACTGCAGATGAACGCAAGCGCCCGTCGGGTGGCTGTCCTCGGCGGCACCAGGATTCCCTTCGCCCGCCAGTTCGGCCCATACGCGAAGGCATCGAACCAGGACATGCTCACGGCCACGCTCGACGCGCTGGTCTCCAAGTTCTCGCTCCAGGGACAGGCGCTCGGCGAAGTGGTCGCGGGGGCGGTGCTCAAGCACAGCCGAGACTTCAACCTCACCCGCGAGTGCGTGCTGGGCACTAGGCTTGCGCCGGAGACACCGGCCTACGATGTCCAGCAGGCGTGCGGCACCGGACTCGAGGCCGCGATCCTGGTCGCGAACAAGATCGCTCTCGGCCAGATCGAGTCTGGCGTCGCCGGCGGCGTCGACACCACCTCCGACGCGCCGCTGGTGCTGCACGAGGATCTGCGCAAGGTGCTGCTCGAGCTGGGCCGCGCGAAGTCGAACACGACGCGGCTACGCACGCTGGCCAAGCTTCGCCCGCAGCAGGTGATTCCCGAGTTGCCGCGCAACGCGGAGCCGCGCACCGGCCTGTCGATGGGCGAGCACGCCTCGATCATGGCTCAGGAATGGGGAATCGGCCGCGCGGAGCAGGACGAGCTCGCGGTCCGCTCCCATCGCAACCTCGCCGCGGCCTACGACACCGGCTGGCTGGAGGACATGGTGGTGCCCTACCAGGGGCTGGAGCGTGACCAGAACCTGCGCCCGGACTCGAGCGTCGAGAAGCTGGCCAAGCTGAAGCCGGTGTTCGGAGGCCAGGACGGGACCATGACCGCCGGCAACTCGACGCCGCTCAGCGACGGTGCGTCCGCCGTGCTGCTGGCCAGCGAGGAGTGGGCCGCCGAGCGCGAGCTGCCCGTACTCGCCTACCTGACCGCCGCCCAGACGGCAGCGGTCGACCACGTCCACAAGCGCGAGGGGCTGCTGATGGCGCCCGCTTACGCAATGCCCAGGATGCTTGCCCGGGCCGGGTGTCAGCTCCAGGAGTTCGATTTCTACGAGATCCACGAGGCGTTCGCCTCGCAGGTGCTGTGCACGCTGAAAGCGTGGCGAGATCCGGTCTTCTGTCGCGAGCGGCTCGGCCTCGAGCAGCCGCTCGGCGAGATCGACACCGAGAAGCTGAACGTTCGCGGCGGTTCGCTCGCCGCGGGCCATCCGTTCGGCGCCACCGGCGGGCGGATCGTCGCCGGGCTCGCCAAGCTGCTGAGCGAGCACGGCTCCGGCAAGGGATTGATCTCGATCTGCGCCGCCGGCGGACTTGGGGTGACAGCGATCATGCAGGCCGCCCGGTGACCGACCGATACCAACAGCTGATCAACACGCCGATCGGGCGGATCGTCTCAAAACAGGTCGGGCTGCCGGCGCCGTCCCGGCTCGAGCGCTACGAGCCAGGTCAGCCGCTGATCACGGGACCGGTGCTCCTGGGGGCGGCACCGGGCGGTCGGCTGGCTGGAGCGGCGGCAGCGGTGCTCGCCTCGGTGCAAGCGGAAGCGATGACCGCGATGGAGGATCAGCTCCGCAGCGCCGCGGCCTCGGCCGGCCTGCACGCGGGGATCTGGAATCCGGAGACGGCAGCCGCGGACCAGAGCTTCAAGGCGCTCGTGTTCGACACCAGCGGGATCGATTCCAGCGACCGGCTGCTCGAGGCCTGGTCGTTCTTCCATCCCTCGATTCGCAGGGTACGCAGCTCGGGCCGCGTGATCGTGCTGGGCACGCAGCCGGAGTCGTGCGGCCCGCCGGAGGCGATCGCCCAGCGCGCGCTCGAGGGCCTGGTTCGCTCGATCGGCAAGGAGCTGC
>JAFAZB010000376.1 GCA_019240015.1 Solirubrobacterales bacterium | reverse complement strand
CGCGCTCGTCGGCCCCGCGTGCGTGATCGACAAGACCGCCGAGACGGAGGCCGACCCCGGCTACCTGCTGACCGTCGATGATCTGACCGGCTGGGAAGCGGACCACGGCCTCATCCCCGACGGCGCCTGGGTGCTGCTCCGCACCGGCTGGGGCGCGCGCGCCCAGGACGAGGCCGCGTTCCTGAATGTCGGCGAGCGCGGACCGCAGACCCCCGGTCCCGACGTCGAGGCCTCGCGGTGGCTGGCCCGCGAGCGGGCGATCGCCGGCTTCGGCACCGAGACGGTGGGGATCGACGCGGGCGCGGCGGGCGGCTTCGATCCCCCGTTCCCGCTGCACAACTTCCTGCTCGGCGCGGGCCGCCTCGGCCTCACCCAGCTCGCGAACCTAGAGCGGCTGCCGGCCGCCGGGGCGCTGCTGGTGGTCGCACCGCTACGGCTGGTGGGAGGCACCGGCAGCCCGAGTCGGGTATATGCGCTCGTTCAGGATCCCCATGGCTAACCGCGCCCATCTCGCATACCTCGCTCCCCACCCCCATGGCTAACCGCGACTTCACCGTGATCTCCCCCGGCCGCCGGGCGCGCCGCCGGCTGCCGCTGTCCGTGCTGCTGGTCGCGCTCGTGGCGCTCGCGGCCGCCGCCGTCGTCGCGACCACCACCGGCAGCGGCTCGACGACCACGTCGCCGCCGATCAAGCCGCCCCCCGGTGCCACGGTGCTGACGGTCACAAACACTCCCCGTGCGCGGCCGATTCCGCCAGGGTTCCTGGGCCTGTCGCTCGAGTACAACGCGGTTCCCGCATACACCGGCGGCGACCCGAACGACCTCAACCCGGTATTCGAGCAGCTGGTCCGCAACCTCTCCCCCGGCCAGCCGCCGGCGCTGCGGATCGGCGGCGACACGAGCGACTGGACCTGGTGGCCGGTGCCGGGCGTGCCCGAGCCGCACGGCATCCGCTACACGCTCAGCGACGGCTGGCTGACGAGCACGCGAGCATTCGCACGCGCGGTCGGGGCGCGGCTGCTGCTCGGGATCAACCTCGAGGCGATCACCCCGCAGCTCGCCGCGATCGAGTCGCGGAAGCTGGTCGACGGCCTCGGCCGCAACTCGATCGCGGCGCTCGAGCTCGGCAACGAACCCGAGCTGTATCCGATCTTCGCGCTGTGGCACACCGCCTCCGGCGCCAAGGTGCTGGGGCGTCCCAAGGGTTACTCGTTCACCGATTTCCTGCACGACTACTCGACCGCCGCCCGCGGGCTGGCGCACGCCCCGCTCGCCGGGCCGACGATCGGCACGCCCGATTGGATGCGCCGGCTGGGCCGCTTCCTGGCCGCCGAGAAGGTCGGGATCGTGACGCTGCATCGCTATCCGCTCCAGCGCTGCTTCGTGCAGCGCAGCTCGTCGATCTTCCCGACGATCGCGCACCTGATGTCGGAGACCGACTCGCGGGGGCTCGCCAACAGCGTCGCGCACTATGCGGCGCTCGCCCACGCCCGCGGCCTGCCGTTGCGGATCGACGAGATCAACACCGTCTCCTGTGGCGGCGCGCCCGGCGTCAGCGACACGTTCGCGGCGGCGCTGTGGGCGATCGACACGGCGTTCGAGATGGCTCGCGTGGGGGTCGACGGGATCAACATCCACACCTTCCCCGGCGCGACCTATGAGCTGTTCACCTTCAGCCACGCCGGCGGCGTGTGGAGCGCCCACGTCCAGCCCGAGTACTACGGGATGCTGATGTTCGCACAGGCGGCGCCGCCCGGCTCGCAGCTGATGCGGATCGTAGGGCCACAGCTAGCGGCCACCAAGGTGTGGGCGACGCGCGCGTCCGACAGTCGGGTGCGGGTGGCGCTGATCAACAAGGGCGGCGTGTCGCAACTGATCGCGCTCCGCGCCCCGTCGAGCGGCTCGGCGACGCTTGAGCGGCTGACCGCCCCCGGGATCGGCGCCAAGGGCGGGGTGACGCTGGGCGGCCAGAGCTTCGGCTCGAGCACCTCGACCGGGCTGCTCGCTGGCGGCTCGCCCGGCGCTGCGCCCACCACGCCCGGCGCTGCGCCGACGACGCCCGGCTCCGCGCTCAAGCCGGCCGACGGCTACTACGTGGTCCGCCTGCCCGCGGCGAGCGCGGCGCTGCTCACGTTCCCGCCCGGGAGCTGACCGCCCCCGCCGCTGCTCACGTTCCCGCCCGGGAGCTGACCGCCCCCGCCGCGCCGCACGCCCCCGCCGCGCCGCAGGCCCCGCGGCCGATCACGGTCTGCGAGCATCCGATCCGCAACCCATGATCTCGCGCGCCGACATGTTCGCGGACATCGACCGGATGGACGCCGACGCCTGGGCCGCGTACCTGGCTCCGGACGCGGTGATGCGGTTCGGCAATGCCGACCCGGTCCATGGGCGCGAGGCCTGCCGCGACGCGCTCGCAGCGTTCTACGAGACGATCGACGGACTGCGCCACCGGCTGATCGAGCAGTGGCAGGAACCCGGCGCCGCGATCGTCGAGTCGGACGTCACCTACATGCGCAAGGACGGGCGCGAGGTGACGGTGCCGGTGGTGACCATCTACCGGACCGACGACCAGGACCTGATCGCCGACTACCGCGTGTTCATCGATCTCGCGCCGGTGTTCGCCGAGGAGTGAGGCGCGGTCCCGCGCGGGAGACCAGACGACGCAAGCGCTCCGAGCTGTGTCCACCCTCGTGCTCACGTTCGACAACCTCGGCGAGGCGAGCGAGCTCGAGCGCGGGACCTGGCTGGCCGGCGAGCCCCTCGGCCGCCACCCCTCGGTGACCGTCGCGTTCCCGCGGCTGCTCGAGGAGCTCGACCGACACGGCCTGCGCGCGACCTTCTTCGTCGAGGCGATCAACTGCGAGCTGTACCCCGACGTGCTGCGCGAGCTGGTCGCGCGCGGGCATGAGCTCGGCGCCCACGGGTGGCGGCACGAGCAGTGGTCGCGGCTGTCGCCTGGCCAGGAGCGCGGCGTGCTCGCGCGCGCCACGACCGCGTTCGAAACGCTCGAACTCGACGTGCGCGGCTTTCGTCCGCCCGGCGGCGAGCTGACCCCGCGCACGACGGCGCTGCTCGTCGAGCTCGGACTCTCGTGGTGCTCGCCCGCGGGAACCGCGAGCGAGCGGCGCGACGGGATCGCGTACGTGCCGTTCGAGTGGGAGCTGGTCGACGCCTACCACCTGATGGAGCGCTTCCGCTCGCTGCGCGCACAACGCGGCGCCGACCCCGCCCCGCTCTCACCCGCGCAACTGGCAAAACGCCTGTCCGCCACGCTCAGCGCGCTGCCGGACGCCCACGGTCACCGGACGCTGGTGCTGCATCCGTTCCTGATGCTCGACCCGGCGTGGTGGGAGGGCGTCATGGATCTCCTCGCGACGCTCGGCGAGCTCGCGCGCACCGGCCGGGCCGCGGTCCTCCCCGGCGGGGAGTTTGCGAGCACGCTCGCACCCACATGACCCACCCCCGCCAACAGCCCGACAACCCCCACCTGGCCGAGCAACCGGTGCTCGCCGGGGCGCCGCTCGACGACGCCCCGCTCGCGGCGGTGCTGGTCCA
>JAFAZB010000290.1 GCA_019240015.1 Solirubrobacterales bacterium | reverse complement strand
CTGGCGGCGGTGTTCGACTGGGTGCGGGAGGCCAACCGCTCGAGCGAGGACGTGGGCGGCGCTGACCTGGCGGAGATGCTCGCGGTGCTCGGGCTCGAGAACGTGATCGGCGAGCAGATCGCGCAGGCGCCGCCGGGCGTGCTCGAGCTGCGCGACGCCCGCGAGCGGGCCCGCGCGGCGCGCGACTGGAGCGAGGCCGACCGCCTCCGAGAGCAGCTCCGGGAGCTCGGCTGGGAGGTGCGCGACGGGCCCCGCGGGCCGGAGCTGCTGCCGGCGGCGTGATCGTCTACGGGCGTAATCCGGTGCGGGAGGCGCTCCGGGGCGCCCGCGCGGTGAGCAACATCTGGGCGACCGAGAGCACGCGCCGGGAGAGTTGGCTGGCCAACCTGACGGCCCCCGTCCATGTCGCGCCCGCGCCCGAGATCGAGCGGCGCTGCGGAGCCGCTTCGCACCAGGGGATCTGCGCCGAGGTGGCCCCATTTCGCTACGCCGACGCCGCCGAGCTGCTCGCCGTCCGCGAGGCGCTGATCGTCGCGCTGGACCAGGTGCAGGACCCTCAGAACCTGGGAGCGATCTGCCGCAGCGCGGAGTGCGCGGGCGCCGCCGGGGTCGTGCTCCCCGCGCGCCGCTCCGCCGAGATCACCCCGGCCGTGTGCAAGGCCTCCGCGGGCGCCGTCGAGCACCTCCCGGTGGCGCGGGTGCGAAACCTGGCCGACTTCCTCGAGCAGGCCAAGCAGGCGGGCATGTGGTGCTACGGCGCGCAGGCCGGCGGGCCGGTGTCCTACGACTCGGTCGACTACTCCGGCGGCGCGGTGATCGTGCTCGGCTCGGAGGGGAGGGGGCTGCGCGCACGGGTAGCGGCGGCCTGCGACCAGCTGATCTCGATCCCCCTGCGCGCCCGGATCGAGTCGCTGAGCGTCAGCGCGGCCGCCGCGGTGCTGCTCTACGAGGCGCGGCGCGGCTCTTGACAGCCCGCCGGTCGTCTGTCAAGCTCGCGCGCGCAGATAAGGATCAACTCGAGCTTTAGCCTCGAGCTTCCGATGAGGTTGGGGTCGACGATGACCCCGCCATAGGTGCGGCGCCAGGGGAGGTAACGCGCCACGACAGCTCGATGGCCAGCCGCCCGGCTGGTCGGGAAGGATTGTCTCGTGGCTCGACTCTCCGCTAATTCGAACCCTCAACCTCAGGTTGAGGATGGATTCCTGATCGCCCTGGCGAAGCAGGGGCACGCCGATGCCTACGACCGCATCGTCCGCCGCTACTACGGCTTCGTGCGGTTGAAGGCGTCCTCCTACTTCCTCGCCGGCGGCGACGCCGACGACCTGATCCAGGAAGGCCTGGTGGGCCTGTACAAGGCCGTCCGCGACTACCGCACCGACCGCGAGTCCAGCTTTCGGAACTTCGCCGAGCTGTGCATCACGCGGCAGATCATCACCGCGGTCAAGACCGCCACCCGCAACAAGCACACCCCGCTGAACCAGTACATCTCGTTCTCGAGCACGCCAGCCGGGCTGGGCGCCGAGAACGAGTCGACGCTCGATGAGCTGCTGCCCGGTCCCACGGTCCACGACCCGGTCAACCAGGTGATCTCATCAGAGGAGCTGCGCGCGTTGGTGGCTTGCATCTCGACCGCGCTCTCAGAGCTCGAGTCCCGGGTACTGGCGCTGTATCTCGACGGCCACTCCTACGAGGAGGTGGGCCGGCGGCTCGGCTGCGATTGCAAGACCGTCGACAACGCCTTGCAGCGGGTCAAGCGCAAGGTGGGGTTGCACCTCGCCGAGCGCAACGTGCCCGCCTAGCCGGTCGGAAGCCGCAGCGTGAACTCGGCGCCCCCGCCGAGCGCACGGGCGGCAGTGACCGTGCCGTCCATCGCGGTGACGAGCTCCTTGACGATCGTCAGCCCCAGGCCCGAGCCGACCGCTCGCTCGCTGCGGTAGCGGTCATACAGATAGAAGCGCTCGAACGCGCGCGGGATGTCCTCCTCGGCGAGGCCGGGGCCGGTGTCCCGCACCGCGATCAGTCCGGCCTCGGCGCGCACGTCGACGGAGCCTCCGGCGGGAGTCACGCGGAGCGCGTTCTCGATCAGGTTGGAAGTCGCCTGCAGGATCCGCCCCTCGTCGCCGAGCGCCGCGGCGCCGTCGGCGGTGGAGTCGTTCAACGCCACGCCCAGCTCCCGGGCGCGCGGGAGGTGACGGGCAACCGCCTGCGCGGCCACGACGCGCAGGTCGACCGGCGCGCGGTCGACCGTGAAGTCAGCCCGGCCGACGCGCGCGAGATCGAGCAGGTCGAGGACCAGCCGCTGCAGTCGCGCGGCTTCGCCGGCGATCACCCGGCCGGCTTGCTGGGCCGGGACCGCGCCCTCCTCGAGCGCCTCTGCATAGCCGCGCACCGACGTCAGCGGCGTCTTCAGCTCGTGGCTGACGGACTCCAGGAAGCGCCGCTGGGACTCCCGCGCGCGGCCCAGCTCGGCCGACATCTCGTTGAATGCGGTGCCCAGCCGCGCCAGCTCGTCCTCGCCGCTGACCGGCACCTCGACCCCGGGTTCGCCCGACGCCACCCGTCGCGTGGCCCGCGAGAGATCCCCGATCGGACGGATCAGGCGCCGCGCGAGCAGCGAGGCCAAGAGCGCCGCCAGCGCCGCGCCACCGAGCCCAGCCAGCACCAGGCTGCCCAGGAACGGTCGCCACTCGGCGAATGCCAGCTTCGCGGACCTGATCACAACCACCCGCCCAACCGCGGTCAGGCGCGCGGCATACAGAAGTGAGCGGCCGGCGACCGCGATCGTCCCCTGGGCGTCGCCGCCCGAGGGGATCGCGGCGAGCACCAGCGCGGCCACCGCCCGCCCGACCACTCGGGGCCGTCCCGACCCGACCCGATACACGTGCTCGCCGGCGGTCAGCGCGCGGGGTGCGCCGCCCGCCAACGCCAGCACGCCAGCTTGCGACTGGAGCGTCGCCATTCGCTGCGCCGCGACCCGATGGCGGACCAGCACGACCGCCACGCCCACGGTCAGCGCGCAGGAGGCGATCGCCGCCAGCGCCATGTACGCGAGCACTCGTCGACGCAGCGTCACGGCTCACCCAGCGCTCGCCTTGTAGCCGAGGCCCCGCACGGTCTTGATCAGCTCCGGATGGCCGAGCTTCTTGCGCACCTGCGCGACGTGCACTTCGACCGTGCGCGTCTCGCCCGCGGCGAGGAAGCCCCACACGGATTCGAGCAGCTGGTCGCGAGTGACGACCTGGCCTGCGTGTCGAAGCAGGTACTCGAGCAGGTCGAACTCGCGCTGGGTCAGCTCCACCTCCTGGCCGTCCACCCGAACCTCGCGCGAGCCGCGGGCCAGGGTCAGCGGCCCGACCGAGCTGACATCGCCGGTGGCCGCAGGCTGGGCCGCGCGTCGGAGGACCGCCTTCACGCGCGCGACCAGCTCACGGGGGGAGAACGGCTTCGGCACGTAGTCGTCCGCGCCGAGCTCCAGCCCTGCCACCCGGTCGGGCTCCTCATCGCGCGCGGTCAGCATGATCACCGCGGTCCGGCCACCGATCCGGCGGCATACCTCGAACCCGTCGATCCCGGGGAGCCCGATGTCGAGCAGCACCAGCCCGATCGGGTGCCGGCGCAGCTCGACCAGCGCTTCCTCGCCCGAGCGCACCCAGATCGGCTCGTAACCGGCGCGCCGCAGGTAGGTGCGCACCAGCGCGCCGATGTTCGGATCGTCCTCGACCACCAGGATCTTGGTGCTCACGAAGCAAATCGTAGGCCCGTCCGGAGCCGCGGCAAGCCGGGTTTTACACGCAGCTGACCTTCCGCTGACAGGCTGCTTTCAGGCCGGAGCGACAGTCACTTCGTACCCGAAGGACACGAAAGCGAGGTCACAGATGTCATTCATACGCACGCATACCAAGCTCCTGCTCGTGGCGGCGAGCTGCGCGATCCTGGGCGCCGGCGCCAGCGCGATCGCCAGTGCCGGCGCCGCCACCGGCGCCTCGAGCGCCACGCCCAAGCGCGCCGCCCTCCTGGCGGGTCCCCGCCGCTGGGCAGCGCGCGCCGTGCACGGCGAGCTGGTGCTCGCCACCAAGACCGGGTTCGTCACGGCCACCTTCGACCGCGGCGCGGTTCAGTCGGTCAACGGGCAGGTGCTGACGATCACCGAAGGCACCAAGGCCAAGACGTACAAGACCGTCAGCTTGACGATCCCCGGCGGCGCGAAGGTCCGGGACGATGGCAAGCCGGGCACGCT
>JAFAZB010000246.1 GCA_019240015.1 Solirubrobacterales bacterium | reverse complement strand
TAGTAGACGGTTCAGTAAGGGTCCATGCCGCCAGGTCATGGCCCGAAACGGCCTTGAGGGAGGCAGACGTGTACAAGCAGGTTCTCGATCCGGTGTCCCATTCACTGGGGCTGAGTTCGATCTTCGCCATCCTGCCGCTGCTGGTCCTGTTCGTGCTCCTCGGCGTGCTGCGCATGAAGGCCCACTGGGCGTCACTGATCACCCTGGGCGTCTCGATCCTCGTCGCGCTGATCGTCTACAGCATGCCCATCGGGCAGGCCGGTGACTCGGCGCTGGAGGGGGCCGCGTTCGGCTTCTGGCCGATCATGTGGATCGTGATCAACGCCCTGTGGATCTACAACATGACCGACGCCACGGGTCACTTCGCAGTGTTGCGCCGCGCGTTCGCCGCTGTCTCGGACGACCTCCGGGTGCAGGTGGTGGTGATCGCGTTCTGCTTCGGGGCGCTGCTCGAGGCGCTGGCCGGGTTCGGCACACCGGTGGCGATCTGCGGGATCATGCTGGTCGGGGTCGGTCTCTCTCCGGTCAGGGCGGCGGCCGTCGCGCTGGTCGCCGACACCGCCCCGGTGGCGTTCGGCGCAATCGCGATCCCGATCACCACGCTCGCGCAGGTCTCCGGCCTGCCGGCTCACCACCTCAGCCAGATGGTCGGACGCCAGACCCCGTTCCTGGCGCTGATCGTCCCGTTCGTGCTCGTGTTCATGGTCGACGGCCGCCGTGGCGTGCGGGAAAGCTGGCCCGCCGCGGCGACCGCGGGCATCGTGTTTGCGCTGCTCCAGTTCGCGATCTCCAACTACGTCAACACGCAGCTGACCGACATCATCGCCTCGCTCGGCTCGGCCGCGGCGGTGGTGCTGCTGCTGCGGGTGTGGTCGCCGAGCGCGCCGGGCGCCCCCGAGCTCGCGATGGGTCGCCGACCTGCGATCGCGGGCGGCGCAGCCAGCGACGTGCCGCTGGAGCGCCGGGTGCTCGCCGAGCAGGGCGAGCCACCCAGCCGGCGTGACCTGGTGCTGGCGTTTGCGCCCTACGCGATCATCGTGATCGTGCTGGGGCTGATCAGCCTGCACTCGATCACCGTCCAGCTCGACAAGGCGACCAGCGCCTTCAGCTGGCCCGGACTGCACATCTTGAACGCCAAGGGCAAGGCGCCGAGCAGCGAGATCTTCAAGCTCAACTGGCTGACCGCGGCGGGCAGCGCGCTGCTCGTCTCAGGCGTGCTGACGGCGCTCGTGCTCCGGGTCCGGCCGGGACAGGCGCTGCGCATCTACCTGGCCACGCTGAACCAGATCAAGTGGGCGCTGCTGACCGTCTGCTCGGTGCTGGCGGTCGCATACGTGATGAACTTCTCGGGCCAGACGATCACGCTCGGCACCTGGGCGGCCGGCGCCGGCAGCTTCTTCGCGTTCCTCTCGCCGCTGATCGGCTGGTTCGGGACCGCGGTGACGGGATCGGACACCTCGACCAACTCGCTGTTCGGCGCCCTGCAGGTCGCGGCCGCCCACAAGTCGGGCCTCGCGCCGACGCTGCTCGCGGGGGCCAACAGCTCCGGTGGCGTGCTGGCGAAGATGGTCTCGCCGCAGAACCTCGCGATCGGCGCCGCCGCGGTCGGCCTGGCGGGCAAGGAGGGCGACATCTTCCGCCGGGTGATCGCCTGGAGCGTGTTGCTGGTGGCGGTGATGGCGGTGCTGGTGCTGCTCCAGTCGAGCAGCGTGCTCTCCTGGATGGTGCCGTAGCGGCGATCAGTCCAGGTACTCGTAGGCCGGGATCGTCAGGAACTCGGTCAGCTCTGGCGCGAGCGCCACCCGCTCGAAGATCTCGCGCGTCTCCGACGGCCGTCCGTCGCGCCACACCTGCTCGCCTACGCTCTCCCTGACCTTGGCCGTCTCCTCGTCCAGCACCTGGCGGACGAGATCCGGGGTGACGGTCTGCCCGTCCTCGAGCTTCGCGCCGTGCCTGATCCACTGCCAGATCTGCGAGCGCGAGATCTCCGCGGTCGCCGCGTCCTCCATCATCGAGTTGATCCCCGCCGCGCCGCGACCCGTGAGCCAGAACGAGATGTACTGAAAGCCCACGCTGACGTCGGTCCGCAGTCCCTGCTCGGTGATCTTGCCGGGCGTGGAGGACAGGTCGAGCAGCTCGGCCGCGCCTACCTGCACGTCGTCGCGCTGGCGCGAGAGCTGGTTCGAAGCGCCGCTCAAGCCCTGCTCGAACACCTCGCGCGCCACCGGCACCAGGTCCGGATGAGCGACCCAGGTGCCGTCGTATCCCTGCCCCACCTCGCGCTCCTTGTCCGCGCGGACCGCGTCGAGCGCCTTGGCGTTGGCCTGCTCGTCCTTGCGCGAGGGGATCAGCGCCGCCATGCCGCCCATCGCGTGGGCCCCGCGGCGGTGGCAGGTCGCGGCCAGCAGCTCCGTGTACGCGCGCATGAACGGGACCGTCATGGTCACGTCGCCACGGTCGGGAAGCACCATCTCCGGGCGGTCCGGGAAGCACTTGATCGCCGAGAAGATGTAGTCCCAGCGGCCCGCGTTGAGCCCGGCGGAGTGATCGCGCAGCTCGTAGAGGATCTCATCCATCTCGAACGCGGCCGGAAGCGTCTCGATCAGCACCGTCGCCTTGATCGTGCCGCGATCGATCCCCAGCGCGTCCTGGGCGAAGCAGAACACGTCGTTCCACAGCCTGGCCTCGAGGTGGGACTCGAGCTTGGGCAGGTAGAAGTACGGACCCGAGCCCTTGGCGAGCAGGCGAGGCGCGCAGTGAAAGAAGTACAGGCCGAAGTCGAACAGCGCCCCCGGCACCGGCTGTGAGCCGAGCAGCACGTGGCGCTCGTCGAGATGCCAGCCCCGCGGGCGCACCAGCAGTGTGGCGGGGTCCTCGCCCAGCTCGTAGTGGCGGCCGTCCGACCCCTCATAGGTGATCGTCCCCTCGATCGCGTCGCGCAGGTTGAGGTGGCCCTCGACCATGTTGCGCCAGGTGGGCGCGTTGGCGTCCTCGAAGTCGGCCATGAACCCATCGGCGCCGGAGTTCAGCGCGTTGATCGTCATCTTGCGCTCGGTCGGCCCGGTGATCTCCACCCACCGCTGCTGCATGTCGCCGGGGACCGGCGCGACCCGCCAGTCCCCTTCCCTGATCTCTCGCGTGTGAGGCAAGAAATCGAGCATCTCACCCGCCGCCAGGCGAGCCCGACGGCGCGCCCTGGCCTCCAGCAGCTCCCCCCGCCGCGGGCCGAACTCGCGTACGAGCGCGGCCACCAGCTCGAGCGCATCGGGCGTCAGCACTTCATCGAAGCCGGGCTCGATCGCGCCGCGCAGCTCCACGTTGCTCATGGTCGTCATCGCTTGGTCCTACAGTACCCCGCCGCGACCAGCCTCAGCGGCCGTTTCTACAGCCTGCGGGCGTCGGCGCCGATAACGGACAGATGGCCTCACGGGTACGGAGGCTGCCGATCGCGCGCGGGTTCGGCGCGCTGGGCGTGCTTGCGCTCGTCGCGCACGTCGCCCACGGCGAGCTCGGGCTCGGCGGCCACACGCTGGACGGGTTCTTCGACGACTGGGTGTACGACGCCGCGATCATGGGCGGGGCGCTTTCCTGCCTGATCCGGGCATGGCGGGTGCGCGAGGAGCGCTTCGCCTGGCTGCTGCTCGGCCTGGGCCTGGCCTCGGATGCCAGCGGCGAGATCTACTACTCGCTGGCGTTCGGCGAGTCAGCCACCCCGCCGATCCCTTCGCTGGCCGACCTCCTGTATCTGCTCTATTACCCCGCCGCGTACGCCGGCATGGTGCTGCTGGTCCGGGAGCGATTGCACCGCTTCAGCACCAGCATGTGGCTGGACGGTGCGATCGCCGCCACCACCAGCAGCGCGATCATCGCCGCGGTCGCGTTCGAGCCGATCGTTCGCGGCGCCGGCCACCAGCAGCCCGCGGCGCTCGCCACCACGCTCGCCTATCCGCTCGGCGACCTGATCTTGCTCGGAATCGCGATCGGCGTCTTCGGCCTGGCCGGCTGGCGCCCTGGCCGGGCCTGGCTGCTGCTCGCGCTCGGCCTCGGCTTGAGCGCAGTCGCCGACACCTCCTACCTGTACGCCAACGCCAACGGCACCTATACGGTCGGCGGCTGGCTCGATTCGATCTGGGTCGCCTCGGCGCTGGCGACCGGTTCGGCAGCCTGGCAGCCGAGGTCCGCGCCGCGCGCCCTGCGGCTCGAGGGCATCCGTGTATTGCTGATCCCCGGCGCGTTTGCACTCGGAGCACTCGCGATCCTGCTCTACGGGGGCTTTCGCCATGTCGGAGCGGTCGGGCTGGTGCTGGCCGCCACGGCAATCCTGCTGGTGATCCTCCGCGCCGGCTGGACATTCCGTGACAACCTCGATCTGCTCGCGGCCTCGCGGCGGGAGGCTGTCACCGATGCGTTGACCGGGTTGGGCAACCGCCGAGCGCTGACCGGCGATCTCGAGCGCGCGCTCGGCGAGCGCGCCGGCGCCGCCGAGTGCGTGCTGGTGATGTTCGACCTCGACGGCTTCAAGCTCTACAACGACACCTTCGGCCACATGGCCGGAGACACCCTGCTCAGCCACCTGGGGCGGTGCCTGCAGCTTGCGGTCGAGGCCGCCGGCACCGCCTACCGGCTCGGCGGCGACGAGTTCTGCGTGCTGCTCCAGCGCGACCTGGAGCGGGCCGACTCGTACGTCGGCGCCGCCGCCGAAGCGCTGATCGCCGAGGGCGAGGGCTTCAAGGTTGGCGCCTCCTACGGCCGGGTCACGATCCCGCGCGAGGCGGACACCCCCGGGTACGCGTTGCGGCTCGCCGACGACCGCATGTACGCCCACAAGGGCGGTCGTGCCGGTTCGGCGCGCAGCCAGACCCAGAACGTGCTGCTCGAGCTGCTACACGAGCGCCAGCCGGAGCTGGCCGAGCACCTGCACGCGGTCGCCTCGCTCGCGCTCACGGTTGGCCGCCAGCTCGCGCTCGGCCCCGACGAGCTCGACGAGCTGCGGCGCGCCGCCGAGCTGCACGACATCGGCAAGGCCGCAATCCCCGACGCGATCCTCGGCAAGACCGGTCCCCTCGATGAGCACGAAAGCTGGTTCATGCGCCGTCACACGATCGTCGGCGAGCGGATCCTGGCGGCCGCGCCCGCGCTCGCGCCGGTCGCGCCGCTCGTCCGCTCGAGCCACGAGCGCTGGGACGGACGCGGCTATCCCGACGGCCTAGCGGGAGTGGAGATTCCCCTGGGCGCGCGAATCATCGCCGTCTGTGATGCGTTTGACGCGATCACCAGCGAGCGCCCCTATGCCCCGTCCCGCAGCCCCGAGCAGGCGATCGAGGAGCTGCGCCGCGGGGCCGGCAGCCACTTCGACCCGACGGTCGTGGA
>JAFAZB010000022.1 GCA_019240015.1 Solirubrobacterales bacterium | reverse complement strand
CAGCACGACCAGCTCGACCGCCCGCTCGCGCATCCAATCGGCCATCGCCCGATCGCGCGACTCGCGCTCGCCGTGCATCGCAACCGGAAACGAGGCGCACTCCACGCCCGCCGCCCGAGCCCGCTCCAGCGCCCGAGCCCCCGGCTTGTCGGATGCCACGGCGACGATCTCGATCCCTTCGCGACCGTGGACACGGTCGAGCAGCGCTTGCAGATTGGTCCCCCGGCCCGACGCAAGCACCCCGACCCGCACGTCAGCCGCTCGCGGCGGGGGCCTCGCACACGTCGCAGCACCCGCTGCGACGGGCCGCCACGGCGTGGTCGCCGAAGTGGGCGAGCAGCGCGGCGCGCCGGCAGCCGGCGCGCTCCACGTAGCTCCACATCGCCCGGTACTGGCGCCAGCGCGTCCGCTCGGCTTCGCCCGCCGCTGCCAGGCAGGCCGTCGCAACCGCGGGGCTCCACTCGCCGACGATCCGGCCCGCGACACGCTCGGGGGCGGAGGGCTCGGGCGCGACCCACCCCGCCCGCGCCAGGTGCCCGATGATCGCGCGCAGCGCCTCGCCGTCGCCCCGCTGCACGCGGGGGGCGCTCCGCTGCCCGCGGGGGGCACCGCGCTGCACCCGGGCGCCCCCGGCGCGTCCCATCACGCCGGCCACCCCCTCGAGCTCCCCCAGCTCAACGTCGTAGCGACCGTCGAGCCCCGCCCATCGCAGTCGCTCCGCGACCCGCTCGATCGCCTCTGCCGTCACCCGCGCCCGCTCGATGAAGAACACGTGCAGGCCCTTGTCGCGCTGGGCCGCGAACAGCAGGCAGCGCGCGGGGTTGCCGTCACGCCCGGCGCGACCGGCCTCCTGGTAGTAGGCCTCGAGCGACCCCGGCACCGCCGCGTGAGCAACAGTGCGGACGTCGGCCTTGTCGACCCCCATCCCGAACGCGTTCGTGGCCACGATCACCTGTGCGCCGCCGGACATGAAGCGCTCCTGCGCCGCCGCCCGCGTGGCCCGCTCGAGCCCCGCGTGGTAGACGACCACGTCTTCCGCCAGCTCCCGGCGCAGGAAGCCCGCCAGCTCCTCGCTCAAGCCACGGGTCCCGGCGTACACGATCGCAGGCAGCGAACCCGGCTCCGAGAGCGCGGCCGCGATCCGCCGCTGCTTCTCGGCCGGCCCGCGACACGGCTGCACGGCGAAGTAGAGGTTCGGACGATCGAAGCCGGTCCTCACCCGGACGGGGTCGCGCAGCGCGAGCCGCTGGGCGATGTCCTGGGCGACGCGCGGGGTCGCGGTTGCGGTCAGCGCGATCGTCGCGCGGGCCTGGAGGCGACGCGCCACCTCGGCGAGCGAGAAGTAGTCGGGCCGGAAGTCGTGGCCCCACTGCGATACGCAGTGAGCCTCATCGACCGCGAACAGCCCCACCTGGGCGCGCGACAGGGCCGCGGCGAAGCCCGGCGCCGCGAACCGCTCGGGCGCCACGTACAGCAGCCGAAGCTCGCCTTCCACGGCCCGCGTGATCGTCTCGGCGTTCCTGGCCGACCCCTGCTGGGCGTTGACGAGCCCGACCCGCCGGCCGGCGACGGGGCCGAGCGCCCAGGCCTGGTCCTGCATCAGCGAGACCAGCGGTGAGACCACCAGCGTCAGGTCGTCCCGAATCAGCGCCGGGAGCTGGTAGCAGAGCGACTTGCCCGAGCCGGTCGGCATCACGACGAGCGCATCCCGGTCCGCGAGCGCGGCTGCCACTGCCTCCGCCTGACCGGGTCGGAAGTGCTCGAAGCCGAAGGTCTGGCGCAGTGCCTCGCGTGTGTCCACAGCCCGCCGACGATACCGGCGACCCCGGCGGCATCCGCCCGCGGATCGCACCCCACTGCAAGCCCCTCCCCGCGGCGAGCCGGCTACACCCTGGCCAGCGGCAGCTCGGACTCGAGCGCGTACTTCCCGTTTGCCTCCTGGGTGCCCGCCAGCGGGTAATCGCCGCTGAAGCACGCGTCGCAATGGCTCGCGCGCGAGCTGCCCACCGCCTCGTACACGCCCGCCAGCGAGAGGTAGTGCAGCGAGTCGGCCCCCAGCTCGGCGCACACCTCCTCGACCGTGCGGCCGTGGGCGATCATCTCTTCGCGCGTGGACATGTCGATCCCGTAGTGGCAGGGGTGCTTGATCGGCGGCGCGGAGATCCGCAGATGGACCTCGGCGGCGCCGGCCTCGCGCAGCATCTGCACGATCTGGCGGGTCGTGTTGCCGCGCACGATCGAGTCATCGACGACCACCAGCCGCTTGCCGGCGACGACCTCCGGCAACGGGTTGAACTTGAGCCGCAGACCGTGGCGGCGCAGCTCCTGGCCGGGCTGGATGAAGGTCCGCGCGACGTAGCGGTTCTTGATGAAGCCGTCGTCCTGCGGGAGCCCCGCGGCACGCGCCAGGCCGCGAGCTGCCGCGTTGCCCGAGTCGGGCACCGGGATCACCAGATCCGCCGAGACGGGCGCTTCCTGCCACAGGATCTCGCCCATCCTCGCGCGCGCCACCTGTAGCACCGTGCCCCCCATCCGCGAGTCGGGGCGCGCGAAGTAGATGTGCTCGAACACGCAGAACGCCTGCCGCTCACCCTCGGCGACGATCCGCGGCTTGAGCCCGCCCTTGGTCAGCGTCACCACCTCGCCGGGCTGCACCTCGCGCAGATAGCGGGCGCCGATCAGGTCGAACGCGCACGACTCGCTCGCCACGCAGTACACCGCTTGCGCGTCGCCGGCGCCGTCGATCACCCCCAGCGCGAGCGGCCGGAGCCCGTGCGGATCGCGGAACGCGACCACCGCCTCTTCGGTCATCACCACCGTCGAGAAGGCGCCCTTCAGCCGCGGTAGCACGTCGGCGACCGCGTCCTCGATCCGCTCCGCGGGGTGGGTCGCCAGCAGCGCCGCGATGATCTCGGAGTCAGAGGTGGAGCGGAACGGCACGTCGCGGCCGCGCAGCTCGGAGTGCAGCGCCACCGCGTTGATCAAGTTGCCGTTGTGGGCCAGCGCCAGCGTACGGCGGTCGTCGCGGACGATCGGCTGCGCGTTCTCCCACTCCGAGGAGCCCGTGGTCGAGTAGCGGACGTGGCCGATCGCCATGTCCCCGACCAGTGAGCGCAGCGTGTGCT
>JAFAZB010000438.1 GCA_019240015.1 Solirubrobacterales bacterium | reverse complement strand
GGTCGGGCTCACTCGGAGCCGCGATGTCGGCGCCGACGTCGAACAGGTCGTTCTGGATCCGCCGCAGCCAGACCACGTACTGCTCTGGTAGGTCCTCGAGCGCGAGCGTCACGCCGAGCTGGGCGTTCAGCTCGTCGACGGTCCCGTAGGCCTCGATCCGTGGATGGGTCTTGGGGACGCGGCTCATGTCTCCGAGGTGGGTTTCGCCGGCGTCGCCGAGCCGTGTGTAGATACGGGTCAGGTTCACGGTCATGACGCGAGCCAGTCTACGCGCGATAGCATCCCCTGCCGTCCAAGGTCGGTGGTGATGGGAAGCCGGTGAGAATCCGGTGCGGACCCGCCACTGTGATCGGGGAAGCCAGCCGCACACAAGCCACTGGCGAGCACGGCTCGCCGGGAAGGCGCGGAGGGTAGGCCCGTAAGCCAGGAGACCAGCCTCCGACCGCACAGCAATACGCCCTCGCGGAAAGGGGTGGCTCTGATGAAACGCAACAAGCTCTTGGCGCTCACTGCGACGAGCGTGCTCGCAACGCTCGGCGCCTGCACGCCGGCCTTGGCCGCCAGGGTCACGGTCCGGGTCGAAGGACTGAACAAGACGCTGCTGGCGCCGACGGTGCTCAGCACGAAGTCGGGCTGGATCACCAAGGACGGCGTCCCGGCCGGCGAATGCCCCGCGAGCAGCGCCAACGGGGCGCTCGACGTGGCGACCGATCACCACTGGAACGGCATCTGGTACTCGAGCTTCAGCGAGTATCTGATCACCTCGATTTTTGGGGAGCACTACACGTCGAGCTCCAATGACTACTGGAGCCTGTGGGTCAACGACCGGTTCGCGTCGCTCGGCGCGTGCGAGATCAAGCTGCACCACGGCGATCAGCTGCTGTTCGCGGTCGAGGGTCTCAAGACCGCGTATCCGATCGCGATCGAGGGCCCGAGCAAGGTCGCCGCGGGCCACTCGATCAAATTGAAGGTGGTGTACTACGACGCCGCGGGGCACACCAAGCCGCTCGCCGGCGCCCACGTGCGCGCGGGAGCGCTGAAGTTCGTGACCGACGCACACGGCTCGGTCAAGGTGGCCACCCACAGCACGGGTGCCTTCAGGTTCACAGCCGATCACACCGGCTACATCAGATCCGCGCCGCTCGTGGTCGTGGTGTCCTAGCCGACCGAGACGGTGCCCCGCCGGGCGGCAACTGCAGCGCTGGCGCTGGCGGCGACGATCGGGATCGTCGCCGCCGCCGGCTGCGGGCTGGGTCCCGGGTCCGGCACCTCGAACGCGAGCGTCACCGTCACCCGAGGCTTCGGCGCCACCGCGCTGGGCAGCTCCTCGGAGTCCAAGGTGCCCGGGTCAGAGACGGTGATGCGGATGCTGGAGCGCTCCTTCCGGGTCCAGACCCGTTACGGCGGCGGGTTCGTGGAGGCGATCGACGGCTCTGCGGGCGACGGCACCAGGCTCGACTGGTTCTACTACGTCAACGGCGTCCAAGCGGCGCGTGGGGCTGCCACCACCGCCGTTCACCGTGGCGACAGGATCTGGTGGGATCTGCACGACTGGAGTGCGACTGACTCGGTTCCCGCCGTCGTGGGCTCGTTTCCGGAGCCGTTCGTGCACGGCGTCGGCGGCAGGCGGCTTCCCACGACGCTCGAGTGCGCGAGTGACGTCGGGGTCGCGTGCAAGCGCGTGGCCTCGGCGCTGGCGGCTGCCGGGGTCCCGGTCGCCAGCCAGCTGCTCGGCACCGGATCCGGGACCGACTCACTGGGGGTGGTGGTCGGCACCTGGAGCGAGCTTGAGAGCGGTCTCGGGGCCAGCCTGATCGCCAGCGGCCCCTCGGCCAGCGGCGTCTACGCTCGCTTCGCCGGACCGGCCGGCCGCTCGCTGGAGCTGCTCGATCCACATGGCGACGTGGTCAGGACGCTCGGCGCCGGCGCGGGCTTGATCGCCGCCACCGCCGATCGCTCGTCCGACCCGATCTGGCTGATCACTGGCACCGACCCAGGGGGCGTCCGGAGCGCGGCGCAGTCGCTGACCGCGGCGGCGCTGCACGACCACTTCGCCCTCGCCGTGCAGGGGAGCTCGCGGATCCCGGTGCCGCTGGAGCCGGCGCGGTGAGCGATCGGGAGCAGCTGTGAGCTATCGCCGCCGCGCCAGCCCGCTGCACGCCGCCCGCGCCGGCGCCGGATGCGCCTACTGCCTGGCGCTGGGCGTGGCGGCCCTGCTCGAGTCGAACCCGCTCCTGCTCGCCGGGGTGACGCTGGCGATCATCCTCGCCGGCGTCGGCGCCGCGGTCGGCCGGGAGTTCGCTCGCGCCGCGCTGCTGGCGCTGCCGCTGGCGATCGCGATCGCGCTTGTCAACGCGCTCGTCACGCGCGACGGACTGACGGTGATCGTCAGGCTCGGAGACCTCCCATTGCTCGGGCACACCGACATCACGCTCGAGGCGACGACCTACGGCGCGATCC
>JAFAZB010000189.1 GCA_019240015.1 Solirubrobacterales bacterium | reverse complement strand
GGGTAATCCAGCGGTGGCTTGGCGTAGAAGCCGAAGCGCTGCATGTAGTCGGTCAGCGTGGGACGTCCGAGTGCCTCGGCGACCTGCGCCCAGACCGTGTTGACCGAGTACGTCAGCGCCGTGGTCAGGTCGATCATGCCCCATGACTGATTATTGTCGTTGGCGAGCGGCACGCCGGAGATCGTCACCGGCGAGTTGCCGTTGACGGTCGAGCTCGGGGTGTACCTGCCGCTGTCGATCGCCGCGACCGCGGACACCACCTTGAACGTGGAGCCCGGGGGGTATCGGGCTTGGGTGGCTCGATTGACGGTCGAGATGCCCGGTCCGGTCGCGTCGGGGTTGTTGTCGTCGTAGCTGGGGTTTGAGTACATCACCTTGACCGCGCCCGTTTGCGGGTTGAGCGCGACGACCGAGCCGGCGCGTCCAGCGAGCTGCTGAACCGCGACCTGCTGGGCCTTTGGATCGAGGCTCGTCAACACGTCGTCGCCGACCCTGCGCGGCGTGAGCTGACCGAAGATCGAGCTCAGCCCGGTCTGTAGCCCACGCAGCTCCTGGCCTCGCGAGAGCTCGAGCCCCGCCGCTCGAGCCTGGGCGGGGAGCGAGTAGCCCACCGCCTGGGCGAACAGCGAGCGGGTGGGGTAGGAGCGGCTCCAGGTCCCGCCAGCGGCCGGGACTGACTGCGCGAGCACGGTGCCGTCGTCGGCCAGGATCCGTCCCCGCTTGATCTTCAGTTCGTCCAGCAGCGTGCGAGCGTTGAGCGCGTTGTTGTCCAGCGAGGAGGCCTCGAACACCGTCCACCGCGAGGTCCAGCCGACCAGCAACGCGAACAGCACCACCACGACGGCGAACAGCCGGGCGATCGGCCCGCTCATCCTAGGCGGGCCTCCTGGCCCGATCTGAGACCAACAGCATCAGCGCGAGGAGCACGAAGTTGGCGACGATCGAGGAGCCGCCGTAGGAGATGAACGGCAGCGTCACGCCGGTGAGCGGGATCACCCGGGTGACCCCGCCGACGATCACGAACACCTGGAGCGCAAACACCGACGTGAGCCCCGCGGTCATCAGCGTCGAGAAAGAGTCCCGCGCGAGCAGCGCGGTCTTGAACCCGCGGGCGACGAACAGCAGGTAGGTGATCAACACCGCGGCGGCACCGAACAGCCCGAGCTCGTCGGTGATCACGGCGTAGATCATGTCCGTCTGAGGCGCGGGAAGCAGTGGTCCTCCCCCCGGGATCGTGAGCACCGACTCCCCGAACCCTTGGCCGAACATCCCGCCGGCTGCCTGCGCAAAGATCCCGTTGGCGATCTGGTAGCTGCCCAGCTGGGCGTGGTACAGGCGGGAGTTGAACGGGTGCAACCAGTCCTCGACGCGGGCGTGGACGTGCGCGATGTGGGTGCCCAGATACCAGGCGCCGAGCGCAAACGCGACCAGCCCCACGACCACGAACGAGAGCCGGCTGGTTGCCACGTAGAGAACCGCGAGCAACCCTCCATAGAACATCAGCGACGAGCCGATGTCCCGCAGCACGACCAGGATCACCATCGCCACGCCCCAGATCACCACCACCGGCCCGAAGTGCTTGATCGGGGGCAATGTGATCCCCAGGATCCGCCGGGCACCCATCACCAGCACCTGGCGGGTGTCGCGCAGGTAGCTGGCGAGGAAGATGACCAAGCCGATCTTCGCGAACTCTGCGGGCTGGAACACGAACAGCCCGGGGATGCGGATCCCCAGGTAGGCGCCGTTGGCCTGATAGCCGATGCCGGGCAGACGGGGCAGGACCAGCAGCCCCAGCGAGCAGAGCATGATCAGGTACCGGTAGCGCTCGAGCTTGCGGTAGTCGCGGAACGCCACGATCGTGATCGCGAACAGCACCAGTCCAAGCACGAACCACTGGGCCTGCTGGCGCGCCAGCGTGCTGTCGATCCTGTAGATCATCACGATCCCGAAGCTCGCCAGCAGCGCCACCAGCGGGAACATGTAGGGGTCGGCGTACGGCAAGGTCATGCGGATGAATACGTGGCCTGCGACGCACAGCCCGAGAAAGATCGCCCCATAGGTGAGCGACACGTTTGAGAGCGCGTTCGAGCGCTGGATGAACACGCCGGCGAAGCCGGCCGTGACGAGCAGTGAGGCCGGGACGAGGCCGAGCAGCTCTCGGTTGCGCGCGCTCACTTCGCCAGCTCGCCCAGCTCGAGCGCGCGGACTAGCGCCGAGGCATCGGACTGCGAGCGGAGCTGGTGGTTGAGCAGCTGGCCGCGACGGTCCGTCGGCACCAACGAAGCCGGCACTCCCGAGACGTAGAACGTCTCGTAGAGGTGGATCCCGGCGGGAAGGTCGTAGGGAAGGCCCCGGTAGACGGTCACGATCCCCTGCGAGTTGGTGCCGATGAAGAACAGCTGGCGGGTGGCAAGGTAGGCGCCCCCGCCGACCAGGAACAACACGATCGCGGTCGCGATCAGCGCCGCCATTGGCTTGACCAAACGGGTGCCACGGCGCCGCCTCGCGTGCGCCAGCGGCTGGCCCGGCCGACCCTGCCGGCGGGCCAGGGGGACCCGGGCACGTGGAGGCTCGGACGATTCCGGCGGGGCCTGCGCGGGAGCGTCGGGCGCTGGCGGGGTCGCCGCGGCGCCGGCCGGGGTGGCGCCGACCAGCGTCGGGGCGTCGAGGAGGCCCTCGCCACCGACCTCTTCGAGCCTCAGCAGCACGACCGTGATGTTGTCCCGGCCGCCTGCTTCGTTGGCCTCGCGAATCAGCAGCTCGGCGGCCTGCTCCAGCCCGCCAGCCGAGGCCAGGATCTCACCGACCCGGTCCTCGGCGACCATCGAGGTGAGGCCGTCGCTACACAGCAGCAGCACGTCGCCGTCTCGCACTGGGTAGGAGACCGTGTCGACCTCGACCTCTGGCTCGGGACCGAGCGCCCTGGTGATGATCGAGCGCTGGGGGTGCTCGGCGGCCTGCTCCTCGGTCAGCTTCCCGCGCCGCACCAGCTCCTCCACCAGCGAGTGGTCCCGGGTCAGCCGTGTCAGCTCTCCGGCTCGGAGCAGATAGGCCCGGCTATCGCCGACATGGGCAATCGCGACGTGGGCATCGTCGAGATAGGCGGCGGTGAGCGTGGTTCCCATACCGGCCCGCTCGTGCTCCGCGCGGGAGAGCTCGTAGATCCGGCGGTTGGCCTCCCGGACGCAGCTCGCCAGACGCTCCTCCGGGCTGCCGGCGTCGGGCAGCTCACGCTCGAACGTCTCTACCGCGATCCTCGACGCTACCTCTCCGGCCTGTGCGCCGCCCATGCCATCCGCGACGACGAACACCGGAGCGCGCGCGAGCGCGTTGTCCTCGTTGCCGCGGCGCTGGCGACCGGTGTCGGTCTTCCAGGTGCTCTCCGCGACCCTCAGCATCGGACAGGCGAGGCAGCAAGCACGTTCATTGCAGGTAGGAGAACTCGCAGTCGCCGATCCGGATCCGATCGCCGCTGTGCAGCGGCTGAGGGCCGGTCAAGGGCTGTTCGTTCAGGTATGTGCCGTTGGTGGACCCGAGGTCCTCGATCACTACGACGTGGCCCTCTCGTGAGATTCGGGCGTGGCGCGAGGAAGCAAACGGGTCGTCGAGACGGATCTCGACGTCTCCGCGCCCGAGGGTAGCGCCGTTCATCAGGTCGTAGGCGATCCCCGCCTCGTGACCGCCGGCGCGCTCGACCAGCAGACGCGGCTCAAAGCCCTCTTGGGGATCGGCGAGACCCGCCGCCGCGTCGTACATGCCGGTGGCGTCCGAGGCTCGCAGCTGATCTGCCTGGACCACGCCGCCTCTCCCGCGGCGGAGATCGCGCAGTGCACTCCAGGCCACCCACAACAGGAACAGATACAGCACGATCAGGAAGCCGAACTTCAGACCGACCGAGACTGGCTCGAGCATGGCCCGCTACTCCAGCTCGAACCTGATCACCGAGGTACCGAGCTCGATCTCATCGCCGCGCTTGATCACCTCGGGTCCTTCGACCCTCCTGCCGTTTACCGTCGAGCCGTTCGTCGACCCAAGGTCGCTCAACACCCACGACCCCCCTCGAGGCCGAATCTCCGCGTGCGTCCGGGACACATTGGGGTCATCGAGCACCACATCGCATTGGCGGCTGCGCCCCAGCGTTACCCCCGCCGGGCCCACCACCAGGCGCTTGCCGTCGATCAACAGCAATGCGGTCTGCTGGTGCAGGCGCGCCCGTTCCTCGAGTGGCTCGGCCATCCTGCCGGCGGCGCTGTAGACCATGGTCCGCCCCGAGCGCGCCTCGCTGGCCGGCTGCGGCTCCTGCACCTGATCCGCCGCCGGGCTCACCACCCGGGTCTGGATCCCGAACTCGCCGAGGCCCAGCCGATCGTCGGTCTCGAACTCGATCACCGGCCGGGAGAGCAAAGCGAGCCGCTCGCGCCGAGCGTGCTCGAGCAGGTAACCAGCCAGCTCGCTGGCGAGCGCATCCTCGTAGTCGGCGAATCGCTCGCGATCGCGTGGCGAGAGGTACACGCGGTACTCGTTCGGAACATACGTGCGAGAGACCGAGAAGGACTTGTGATCCTCCATCTCGCGGGCGAGCTTGCGCGCGATCTCGACCGGCCGCACCTCGGACCGGAAGGCGCGACTGAACGTGCCTTCAACGAGGCCCGCGATCTTGCTCTCGATGCTTCTGAGCACACTCATGGAAGGCCCCTTCGGGCTGGTCCATGCTACGCAAGTCGCGCTCGCGACCCCCGCGAATGAACCGCTGGGCGTAGCGCGCGCAAGCCGGTCGGGAGCAGCGCGATCGCGGCGCTCGCGAGCGCGCCGCCGAGGAAGTCGGGGGTCTCCAGGATGCCTTGGGGGGCGCCCGGGAGGGCCAGCCCGACCGCCGTACCGAGCGTCAGCGCTCCGGTCCAGCAGCACACACGTACTGCATCCCACGCCAACGAGCGTCTGCTCACGGTCCACGGGAGGGTCAGGGCGGCCCCCGCCCACACCAGCGCCGGCGCCAGCCCGCCCGCGCCGGCGAGCGGGCGGAGCACATGATCGAACGTCGCTCCGGTCGACCCGAGCCGGCCTGGCGCAGCGTTGAGCCCGCCGGCGAGCACGAGCCAGACCCAGCCGATGGCCCCAATCGCGCTGCGCCTCCAGGCGCCGCGCGCGCGCGCGGCCACCGCGGGCCACCCGAGCGCCATCCCGAGCAGCCCGAGCGCCGGAGCGCCAACGGCGAGCGGCCATGCGGTCCCGTCGCGCAGCATCAGCGCCACCGGCAGCGAAGCCCCTAGAGCGATCACGAGCGCGGCGCCCGGATGGTGCTGGGCGACCCCGATCGAGACCAGCGCGGCGCTCAGCGCGGCCCAGCCCAAGCGCGGCAGCACGAGCGTCGCGAAGCCCGCCAGCATCGCCGCGGCAGTTGGGGCGATCGGCGGCGGCGTGAGCACGTGGACCGAGAGCCACAGGACCAGCGTCGCGGCTGCGGTGACGGCGAGCGCTCGCGCCGGCCAGGTTCGCGAGTCGGTGGGGTCGCCCGGCGTGCCCTGCTCAGGCCGGGGCTCGAGCTCGGGATCGTGCTCCAGGCGGTGCGATGGCTCGGCGGGCGGAGACCGTAGCTCGTGCCCGCCGTCGGCGGCGCGCCGTTGCCACCGGCTGGTCACGATCCCAGCGCGGTCGTTGACGAAGTCCTGCGCGTGCAGGAGAGCCTCGCGGAGCTCCTCGAGCCGACCGCGCTCGCGCGGGTGCGGGCGCAGTGCCAGGTCGAGTCCCTGACCCAGCGCCCGCGGAAGGTCGCGGCGCTGACGGCGAAGCGGCGGCAAATGCGTGCCCAGCCGGCGCGCGCGCTGCGCCGCGGTGGTCGTGAGCACCGGGTTGACGCCGGTCAGCGCTTCGTAGGTCACGAGTGCCAGCGAGTAGAGGTCGGCGCTGGGCCCCGCCTCGAGCCCTTCCGCCTGCTCCGGCGCCATGTAGGCCGCGGTACCGACTACGTCGCCGATCCGGGTGAGCGAGTCTCCCCCCATCACTCGCGCCACGCCGAAGTCGGTCAGCTTCGCGAGCTGC
>JAFAZB010000130.1 GCA_019240015.1 Solirubrobacterales bacterium | reverse complement strand
GCTGGTCTCGGTGATCTCCAGGACCAAGGCGTCCGCAGGGAGGCGGTGGTGCTCCAGCACGTCCTTCACGAGCTGGACAAAGCCGCCCGCCAGCAGGTCTGAGGCTGAGATGTTCACGGACACGCTCATCTCTCGACCACTGGTCCGCCATGTCGCGCACTGGCGCAGGGCCTCGGTAAGGACCCAGCGGGTCACCCTTCCCATCAACCCCGCTTCCTCGGCCAGGGGCAAGAACTTCAGCGGCGCGATCAGGCCAACGCTCGGGTGGGGCCATCGGACCAGCGCCTCGACCGTCGACACGACGCCGGAGCGCAGGTCGAGCTGGGGCTGGTAGTGCACCACGAGCTGGCTCTCCTCGATCGCCACCCGTAGCTCATCGGCTAGCCGGAGTCGGTTGCCCTGATCGTCGAGGTCCTGCTCATACAGTGCGCATGCTGTTGCGCCGAGCTTCGCTCTGTACATGGCGACATCCGCGCACCACATCAGCGAGGCGCTGTCGGTGGCATCGTCGGGCGCGAGCGCAATCCCGATGCTGGCCCCCAATTGGGCACTCACCGCCTCGAGGCGGAAGGGCCCCTCGAGGCTGGCGACGAGTCGCTTCGCGACGGTGACGGCGTGATCGGCATCGGCGTCCATCAACAGCGCCGCGAACTCATCCCCGCCGACCCGGACGAGCACGTCGCCGTGATCGAGGGCTGATCTGAACCTGCCGCCCAGCGCCCTTAGCACCTCGTCCCCGGCCGGATGACCGAACGAGTCGTTGATCTCCTTGAACCCGTCGAGGTCGACGTACAGGAATGCCATGCGCTGCGGAGGCTCGTCCTCTGCCGGACGATGCGCGAAGAATCCGTCCAGGACCTCGAACAGGTAGCGGCGATTCCCCAGCCCGGTCAGGTGGTCGGTGACCGACAGGCGGCGGCGCTCTTCGGTCAGCGCGCGGAGTCCCCGCACCGAGGACGCGGTGCGGATGCCGACAACCATCAACGCTCCGGCTGCCAGTGCCACCGCGATTCGGTCGACGTGCTGGACGGTCCCCACCACGAGGATCACCAGCCCGGCGATCGCGGTCAGTCCCGGCAGCAGGTATCCGGAGGGCCTGGGCTCGGCGAGCGCGGTCGGCTGCGTGGTCCGCAACCACATCGCCATCGACATCAGCAGGATCGACGCCGGCCACGCGAACGCGTTGAACAGCGACCCCACATGGCCGAACGAAGCTTGGAACAGGTTGGAGGTGTCGCCGACCACGTTGAGCGTGATCCCGAGCGCGACCAGCAGCCATGGGCCGCGGTCCTTACCCGAGAGCAGTGCCGTGCCGCCGACCACCAGCAGCAGCAAGAACACGTCCCCGACCGGGTAGGCGAGGTTCACCGCGGTGCCGAGCCCGTCGCCGCCAGTCGCCCGCATGACCGCCTTGAAGGCGAAGGCGGCGCATACCGATGCCGCGCCCATGCCGGCCACCGCGCCGTCCAGCCAGTGCGGCGTCGCCAGCCGTCGCACCTCGGCCCGAATCAAGAGCACGACGGCCACATATGCCAGCGGGAAGAACCCCAGCCAGAAGACGTCCGACAGCGAGGGGGTCGGCGGTTGCCCGCCTCCCAGCGACTCCAGCGTCAGCACGAGATCGCCCGTGGCCCAGGACATCAGGCTGGCTCCCAGCACGATCGGCACGGCGCGGCCCCTGCGACGGACGAAGCCATTGGCGACACACAGCGCCCCCGCCAGCATCTCGAATGCGTCGACGCCCCAACCGCCGATCAGCGACGTGTTGCTCGGGCTGTAGCCGCCCAGCAGCAGGATCACGTAGCCGAGCAGCAGCGCACCCATCACCCCGTAGAGGGTCCAAACCCTCTTCCTTGGCGCGTCGGCAGGGGTCCGCTTGACCGCGAGGCTTTCCCCATGAGCGGCTGACACCGACATATCCGTCTGCTGTCGGCGCCGGCGGGGCCTAACTGAAGCTCCCGCGCGTGCGCTCGGACGCCTAGGCCAGAGGGTTTGCGCTAGTCAGAGGGGGGGCGAAAAATGATGCCCGGGCGCTCCCGCAAGCGCCCGGGCATCCACCCCTGCCGATGCGCGTCCCGCGCGCGCGCATCCGGTTGGCGCCCCCCCGCCCTGCAGCGGAATCCTGCACTCCTGGATCGGAGCCGTACAGCCCTGGATCGGAGCCGTAGAAAAGCTCGTCAGCGTGGCGAGCGCCGAGTCGCGACCTTCAGAGCAGGTGGCGACGCCGGCGCCGGCCGACAAGCACTCTTGATACCCAGTTGGAAGCCGGCGAAACATGCGGCGAGTCGAGGGCTGGCGCTCCGAATTGGTCACTGTGCTGCTGTAACGCAAGCGGATGTCGAAACTTGCGCAAACCGTCGCGGTCGGGGTCGCGACGCTGCCGAAACCGGAGGGAACCGCTGGGAGCGGCGAGCGCAGCATGCAGCGGCCGGCCGTCGGACGGCCCGGGCTACCGCGGTGAGCTCGCTACCAGGCCTGTGTGGTGCCGCAGTGGGGACATCCCACCGAGGTGGAGACCGGAGCCTCGAACACGTAGCCGCATTGGCAGCTGTAAACGGCCTGGTCCTGTGGAGGACCCACTTCGGCGCGGCGCCTTGCGACTGAGACCGCCGTCGCGCTCTCCGATGAGGCCAGCTTGGCCTCGGCGCGCCGCGCCAGCAGGGCCGGGCGGCTCAGGGGGCGCCGTCGGGGTCGGCGCTGGGTCTGTCTAGGTCGAACGGTCACGCTCACTAGTCAATAACGGCTGTGCGTCGAAATCGTTTCGCGGTCGTCACGTAAATCCCTGGCTCCTAACGGGACGCTAAAAAACGTTCGGATGGCGCCCCGCCCGCGAACTTTGGCGATTTGGTTCGGGGGGGTCGAACCAAATCGCCAAAGTTCGCGGGCACCGCGGCGGCCGGCGCGGCGGCCCCGGGGCCACCGCGACTGGCAGGCGCTCCAGCACCCTTATGGGACAATCGACTGCCGCATGGACCCAAGCCGTAAGCGTGCCATCCGCCTGATCGTCGCTCTCACGGCCGCCTTGCTGCTGGCGGGAGCCTTGATCTATACGAGCTTCAGCGCCGGACGTGACGAGGTCACAGCTTCGCAGCTGCTGGCGCGAGCGCAGCCGGGACGCACCTATGTGCTCGCCGGGACGGTGCTCGACGGGTCGGTACGGCACGAGGGCACCGCGTTGCTGTTCCGGGTCCGTGACCCCAAGCTCAAGCTCTCCGTGCCGGTCCGCTACACGGGGATCGTCCCGGACCCGTTCCAGGCCGGCCGCGGCGTGCTGGTCGATGTCCAGGAGGGGGGGTCGGGCTTCATCGGCCAGGCCAACTCGCTGACCACGAAATGCCCGTCCAAGTACCAAGCCGCGGCGGCCTCCTACTGATGGCCCACGTGCGCTCTCGGGGGCGCGCCCGCCTGCGGCTACCGGCGCGCCAGCGGCCCGGCCTGCGCCTCCTGCCGATCGGACTCCCCCGCTGATGGCGGTCGTCGGGCGCGCGCTGCTGATCCTGGGGCTGCTGGTTGCCGCCTATGGCGTCGGGGCGTCGCTGTTCGGCGCGCGCGCGGGCCGGCAGGAGTGGGTCGACTCCGGCCGCCGTTCGGTGTACGCGCTCGCCGGGCTGACGACGGCGGCCTTCGTGATCCTGGAGG
>JAFAZB010000006.1 GCA_019240015.1 Solirubrobacterales bacterium | reverse complement strand
CGGCGCCGCGGTCGGTGCAAGAAGTGATCGAACTCGTCGGGCTGAAGAAGCGCGCCGAGGTTCGCGGTGGTCAGCTGTCAGGCGGGCAGCAGCGACGAGTCGATGTCGCGCTGGCGTTGATCGGCGATCCGGAGCTGGTTTTTCTCGATGAGCCGACCACGGGGTTTGATCCATCGGCGCGGCGCTCCGCGTGGGAGATGATCGACGGTCTCCGGCAGCTGGGCAAGACGATCTTCCTGACCACCCATTACATGGATGAGGCCGAGGCGCTGGCGGACCGGATCGCAGTGCTGAGCGCAGGAGTGATCGTCGCTGAGGGAACCCCGAGCACGCTCGGAGGTCGCGACCAAGCGGCATACCAGATCACGTTCACCTTGCCGCACGGAGTCGCGATCGGCGAACTACCCGTCGAGCCCGGGTCGGCGCAGGCGCTCGACAAGGCCGGCAAGGTGCTGATCGAAAGCGAGCAGGTGATGTCGACGCTGCGAGCGCTGTCCAGCTGGGCGATCGAGCAGCGGCACGAAATCTCAGACTTGCTGGTGCGGCGTCCGGCGCTCGAGGATGTGTATCTCGGCTTGACGGAGGCGCCCAAGTGAGCACCTCTGAGGTTGCCGCGCAGCGACTGCGTCCGCCAGGCCGGATGAGCGATGCGCGACTGGTCGCTCACCAGTTGCGCTACGACCTGCTCGTCGTCTTGCGCGACCCGCAGAGCCGCTTTTTCACGATCGCGCTGCCCGTGATCTTCATGGTTCTGCTCACGAGCCTGTTCGGCAACGACACAACGCACGCCCGCGGACACGCGATCAAGAACGCCACTTACTACGTAGCGGGAATCTCCACGTTGGGGATCATCGCCACATCGTTTGTGAACCTCGTCATCACGATCACCGCGCAGCGCGAGAGCGGCGTTCTCAAGCGTCGCCGCTCTACCCCGGTGCCGGCATGGGTGCTGATCGCGAGTCGCGCGCTTACGTCGGTGATCCTCGCGATCGTGCTCGTCGCCGTGATCGTCGTGATCGGTCGGATCGCCTATGGCGTGCACGTACCGAGCGCAACATTGCCGGCGTTCGTGCTCGGAGTGATCGTCGGCGCAGCGGTGTTCTGCTGTTTGTCGTTTGCCGCCGCGAGCTTCATTCGCAACGCGGATTCGGCGCAGCCGATCATCCAGGCGACGATCCTGCCGCTCTACTTCATCTCTGGCGTGTTCGTCCCCAGGGACCAGCTTTCCAGCACGCTTCGCGACATCGCGAGCGTCTTCCCGGTCAGCCACCTAAACAACGCCCTGTTCAAGGCGTTCGACCCGGCGACGACGGGCTCGGGCATCGCCGGCACCGACCTGCTGATCCTCGTCATCTGGGGCGCGGCAGGACTGGTGCTCGCGCTCTGGCGGTTCAAGTGGTCCCCCCAATCCACGTAGCGAAATCCCGAGCGAACCCCGAGTAGAAAGGACCCAACATTGGCAAGCCCATTCAACGTCGAGCTCGCCATGAGCGAAGCTCCGGCCGAGGCACAAGCTCGCGCTTTGAACGCCCTGGCTGAGCCCGCGCGGCTTGTCGGACTGCGCTTGACCAAACGCGGCGTAGGCGAGCTGCAGTACAGACCGCGGGTGCAGTTCCCGTTCCTGCTGATGCTCTGGCACAACCTCAGCGGAGAGAGGATGAGCGTCAAGTTCGCGCCGGGCGAAAGTGGCGGGACCCGGGTCACCCTCAATGGCTCGGTGGCGCGCGCCAAGCATCGGCTCGCGAGTGACCCCGAGCACTGGACGGAATCGCTCGGCGGGCGGACTGCAGCCGCCGGCTAACGAGCTCACAGAGCCACCCGCTTTTCACCGCCGCGCGACCTCGATCTCGGGGTCAGTAACGGACCCGATAGTGCATGTGGGTGACGCCGCCCTCGCCTTCGAGGATCCGGGTGCGCTGCAGGTCGATGTGACCGGGAGCGAGGCCGTCGAACAGGCGGCGCCCTTGGCCCAGGAGTACCGGAATGATGTGCAGCTCGAGCTCATCGAGGACTTCGGCCGCGAGGGCGAGCCGGGTGATTCCCGCTCCGTGGACCAGCACGTTCTGCTCGCCGGCAGCGTCCTTGGCTTGGCTGATCGCGGTAGTGATGTCGTTGACCGCAGTGACCAGCGGCCAGCGCGAGATGTCGATGCCGGGCTGCGAGCGGTAGAGGATGAAGATCGGCACGCCGTCGTGGTGATCGCCGCCCCAGCCGCCGGCGGGCTCGAACGTCCCCCGCCCGGCGACGACGGCCCCCGTGGACGTGACCTCGGCGAAGACCGCGCCGTTGACACCGGTCGCAACGACTTCGATGCGATCGGAGCCCGAAGGGATCAGCGCCCAGTCGTGCAAGCGTTGGCCGCCGTCGCCTAGCCCGTTGCCGGGTCCGGCGTTGGGCCCGGCGATGAACCCGTCGAGCGACATCGACATGTCAAGAACGGCTGCTGACACGGGCGTCTCCTTGATCGTCTGTTGTCTGCCAAGCGCCTCGTTATTGTGCACCGATCGGTGCACAATAACGAGGACTCGGATCGGGCGTCTCTCGCTCGCCGTGGGCGATCGGCTGATCGCCGATCACGGCCAGAGCCCCAGCCTGGCTTCGATCAGCCACCGCTCCTTCGCACGATAACCGCGGATACGCTGCGGTCGCAGTGGGCCACTTTGAAGGCTTCTTCACCGCCAGCGCGGGCGCGTCCGCTGCCATCTTGGGGTTGCTGGTCGTCGCCCTCTCGGTCGTCAACGCGGACGACGCGAACCCGACAACCCGGGAGTTGCGAACCGTGTTGGCCGGAAGCGCGTTCGTTGTCCTTGTGAACATCTTCTTCGTCTCGATCGTGGCCTTGACCGGGGGGCCGGTCGTGTTCGGACTGGCCAGCATCGTCATGGCCCTCGTGGGACTGCTGGCCACCAGACGGCTG